>CAYYTZ010000039.1:0-9326 GCA_964474735.1 uncultured Gammaproteobacteria bacterium
GGCGGTTCATTCATTTGACCAAACACCATAGCCAGTTTATCTAATACATTGGCCCCTTTCATTTCATGATATAGATCATTACCTTCACGGGTGCGTTCACCAACTCCAGCAAATACCGAAAAGCCACCATGAGCGCGGGCAATATTATGAATCAATTCTTGCACAATAACGGTTTTACCTACACCAGCTCCACCAAATAAACCTACTTTACCACCTTTAGTAAATGGACAAATCAAATCGATCACTTTGATTCCCGTCTCAAGGATCTCAACGCTAGTAGATTGATCTTCAAATTTTGGAGCAACTTGATGAATACTATTTCGTTGGGCACTAGCAGCTACTTGTTCACCACCATCAATCGTGTCGCCAACTACATTAAAAATACGTCCTAAGGTTGGTTTACCTACTGGCACAGAAATTGGTCGACCGCTAGCAGCCACGGTCATACCACGCTGTAAACCATCAGTAGCTCCCATGGCAATGGCGCGTACGGTATTGGAACCCACATGAGCTTGAACTTCCAGCACCAGTTTTTGCTTATTTAATTCAACCTGTAGTGCTTCATACAACGTTGGTAGGGTACCGTCGGCGAATGTTACATCCACTACCGGGCCGATTACTTGAGAAATTTTACCTTGAGACATAGGGTGTTAGTTATATATAATTGACATTAATTAAGAAACCGCTGCCGTACCAGCCGAAATTTCGGCAATCTCACGGGTAATGCTGGCTTGGCGTGAGCGGTTAAAGGCCAAAACCAGTTCATCCACCATGTCTTTAGCAGAATCAGTGGCATTTTTCATAGCGACCATTCGCGCGCTATGCTCAGATGCATTACTTTCAAGCAAGGCTTGAAATAACTGCACCTCAGTTAAACGCGGAATGATATATTCAAGGACGTCTAGTTTGTTTGGTTCGTAAATATAATCAACGGTTGCGCCAGTATCTGGAGTGGCCGGCAGGTGTTTTACTTCGTCATTTTCTACACCCTTACTAATGCTACCAGCCCGGTCAAGCGGAAATAATTGTTTCATGACTGGAGTCTGCAAAACGGCTGAATGGTAATCAGTATAAGCCACAACTACATTGTGCGTTTTGCCGTCACGATATTGTTTGTATACATAACTGGCTACCTCGGTAATTGAAGAAATATCTTTAGCTGTATCATCTTTCACATATGCAAACTCTGCTTTGATGCCTAAATTATTTAGGGTCACCACACCTTTTTTACCAAAGGCAATCACCTCGACATTATCTTGGCCATACTCTTTAACTAGCGGCAATACTTGCTTCATTACGTTGCTGTTGAAAGCACCGCATAATCCGCGATTTGAAGTAAAAAATATCACCGTGGCATGTTCTTTTCGCTTCGGCTCTGGTGCTAGTGAAAAAAAACGCTGCACCAAGTCTGTTGGTTTTAGTTCAATGGTTGTGACAATGCGAAACATAATGTCCCACAACATATTGGCGTAAGTGCGCGTATTGATAGCGCCTTGCACCGCCCTACGCATTTTAGCAGCCGAAACCAACTCCATCGCTTTGGTTATCTTTTTGGAGTTTTTGATAGACCGTAACCGGTTTTTTATTTCGCGACCTTGCATTGGCATAAACTAGGCAATCAGTTTATCTTTAGCCATGGTAGCTTTATAATCTTTCACAGCGGCGACTAATTTTTCTTCCCAAGCGGCATCAAATTCTTTATCTTTAACAATTTTTTCAAACAATTCCGGAGCGTGTTGAGCCACATAATCAACAATACCTAAACTGAATTCTTGAATGGCGGCCACTTTAACATCATCCGTTTGACCTTTCGTTACGCAGTAAATTTGCACAACTTGTCTTTCTACCGGTAATGGCTCGTATTGTTTCTGTTTGAGTAATTCTTCTAAACGCTTACCACGCTCTAATTGTTTTTTTGTTACTTCATCCAAATCGGAACCAAATTGGGTAAAGGCTTCCATTTCGCGGAATTGAGCCAAGCCTAAGCGTAAGGTACCAGCCACTTTCTTCATGGCTTTAATTTGAGCAGCGCCCCCAACTCGCGATACCGATAAACCCACGTTAATGGCTGGACGGAAACCTTTATTAAATAAGTTTGTTTCTAAATAAATTTGACCATCAGTAATGGAAATTACATTAGTTGGAATATAAGCCGATACATCATTACCTTGAGTTTCAATAATTGGTAGGGCAGTGAGCGAACCATTGCCGTAATCCTCATTCAATTTGGCAGCGCGTTCTAATAAACGTGAATGGAGATAAAACACATCACCAGGATAAGCTTCACGTCCGGGTGGGCGACGGAGTAATAATGAAATTTGTCGATAAGAAACAGCGTGTTTTGATAAATCATCGTAAACAATTAGCGCGTCTTTACCGTTGTCCATGAAATATTCACCCATGGCACAACCAGCATATGGTGCTAAAAAATTCAAAGCGGCCGGTTCAGAGGCACTGGCAGATACCACGATCGTGTAATCCATGGCACCTTTTTCTTGTAATTTGGCCACAATATGAGCCACTTTACTTTCTTTTTGACCAATTGCCACATAAATACAAATCAAGTTCTGTCCGGCCTGATTCAAAATTGTATCAATTGCTACAGCGGTTTTACCGGTCTGACGATCACCAATAATCAATTCGCGTTGACCACGACCAACTGGCGTCATGGCATCAACCGATTTAATACCGGTTTGCACAGGCTGATGAACAGATTTACGGGTAATCACACCTGGCGCTACTCGTTCCATCGGCTGCGATTTGCTGGCCGCAATTGGGCCTTTACCGTCTTTGGGGCGACCAAGGGCATCGACCACTCGACCAATCATGGCTTCACCCACTGGCACTTCTAAAATTTTACCCAAACTTTTTACTTTCATTCCCTCCGCAATACCAGTAAAATCACCCAAAACCATTATACCAACCATACCTTCTTCCAAATTAAGCGCCACCCCTTCGACGCCGTTATCAAATTGGACCATTTCGTAAGACTGGACGGAAGCGAGTCCAACCGCCTTAACAATACCATCACCAATTTCAATGACAGTGCCAATTTCTTCCGTTTGGATTTCGCTATGGAATTGGCCAATAGCTTCTTTTAGGTGGTTCACGAGCGAAACGTTCGTTTCTGGCATAAGAGGTGAGTATTAATTAATGAATGGGGTATTGATTAAGATAGGGTTTGGGTAAGTTGACGTAATTGACCGCGCAGAGATAAATCCCAGCGTTGATTGATGGTTTCAACTTGGACACCACCAATTACTGTGGCATCTTGAATTTGCGCGATAACCGGCTTGGCTTGCGGGAGTAGTTGTTTTATCACACTCGAAATGAGCGGTTCGGGCAAGGCATGGGCTGAGCGTACCATTACAGCCGTGGTGCCATGCTTTAGATGCTCAAGTTTTTCAATGTGACGAATAACCTCCGGCAGTAATTTAAGTTGCCCATGTGAGTACATATAGCGCAATAGTCGTTGCGAAATGTCCGTCCATTGGTTTGGTTGGGCGGCAGCTAACGCTTCGTACCAGGCAGTGGCAATATGACGGGCAGTCAGTTTCATGATTTTTTGTTCAATTCGGTCAAGGTTTTTTCTACAAACGCTTTGTCAGTTGGAGCATCCATTTTACTGCGTAGTAATTTTTCACTAGCTAGTAAAACGATACTAGCCAATTCATGTTTAGCGTCTGTGATCATTTTGTCGTGTTCCAGACGAATATCGTTTTTAGCTTTGTCCACAACTTTTTGAGATTCAGCTTTGCTCCGATCAATAATTTGTTGACTTTGACCAATCGCTTGGTCTTTAGCTTTGTCCAAAAGCGCTTGGGCTTCGGTTTTAGCTTGAGCAATAATTTTATCTTGCTCGGTTTTAGCTTGAGCCAAGGCAGTTTTAGCTTCGGCCGCTTCTTTAACACCTTGTTCAATTTTTTCCGTGCGGTCTTTGACGAATTTCAAAATCGGCTGATAGCCAATTTTGTAGAGAATAAATCCAAGAATAACAAAATTGATCAGCTGCGCGATAAAGATTTTCCAGTCAATGCCGAGCGCCGACAGTAATTCCATAGAACTAGACGAACAAAATCAAGAGAGCGATTACTAATGCGTAAATAGCCAATGATTCAGTAATGGCCATAGCAATAACCATTTTACTGAAAATACCATCTTGAATACTTGGGTTGCGACCAATTGATTCCATGGTTTGACTAACCATTTTACCTTGGGCAATAGCTGGGGCGATACCACCAATAGCTACAGCACCGGCAGCCGCTAAAATTTTGATTCCTTCGATATCCATAACGTTATATAAATAATAAATTAATTAATTGGCTAATTGAGGGGTGGGGTTAAACTTATGCTCCAGTTTCTGTTTGGCTTCATGTTTAGCATGATTGGATTCTTCTACGGCGATGTTGAGGAAAAGTAATACTAGCATGGGGAAGAGCAGGGCTTGAATGGTAGAGGTCAACAAACCCAACATGGCAAAAGGTAACGGGGCAATAAACGGTGCTATCGACAACATAACGATCATTAAAACTTCTTCAGAAAAAATATTACCAAATAAACGGAATGACAGCGATAATATCCGCGCAAATTCACCAATAAATTCAAGGATGCCCACAAAAAAGGCAATTGGGCTGGAATAATTTAGGTATTTTTTTATATAAATTTTTATGCCAGCAAAGCGTAAAATAGTCACCTGACTAAAAATAAATACCAACAAGGCTAAACTTAACACCAAAGCATAGTCAGCCAAAGCTGGACGATAAAAATGATGCCCATGATATTCAATGGCCAGTAAACCAGGAATAAAGTTAGCCATATTAGCGGTCCAGAAAAATAGTACCAAAGTCATGAATAAAGGGAAAACCGTCTTAGTTAGGCGTTCGTTATTGGTAGTGTTTTTTACAAAATCGTAGCCAGTGGTAAAGGCAGTTTCAATAAACAGTTGTAATTTTCCTGGAACGGTTTTTAAGCGCCGGGTGCCAATAAACGTGAGAATTATCAGAAAAAAACTAACAGAATAAGCCGCTATCATTGAATTGGTTATTGGCATTGGGCCAATATTGAACAAAACCTCTGGCTTTAAACTAACTTTAATACTACCTTCTTCGGTTTTGGCCTCGGCATGTTCTGCGCCTTCAACAGGCATAGTTTCTGCAGCAGCAGCTTCAGCCGTTACTTCTTCGAGTTGTTGTGTACTATTTTCCGACATGTTTTTGAGCGACTTTTTGAGCAGTCGAGCGCAAATATTTAGTGGTTGTTGTAAAAATAAGGAAATTTGTGAACAAGAAAGCAATAATGATGCCAGCGACGACATACGCATTGTTGTTTTTCAAGTTCGAAAGGTACCAGCCAATTCCACCAAATAATAGGAGCGGGCCAAGGATATTTCCGCTGGTGATGGCCAAAACCGTCAAAGTAGGTGATTTCATGGCGCGTATAGTTTAATGTAACATTGGCGATGCGTCAATGAATAATCAAAAAAGATGTGGATAATTCATGGTATTTACGCTCGCGGATGCTTGAGGCTGTTTTTTCCTTGACTTTTCCATTTTTTTCTGATATATTAGGGTCATAGAAAAATAGCATAAAAAATATTTATTTTATGGAACCATTACAACAGTTCACAGAAACTATCATGAAACAGGCCAAGCTAGACACCTTACCAGCGGAAGTGCAGGCCAGCTTACGCGAACAACTGGAAGCGCAAGTGACGCGTCGTTTAGGTGCCGTAATAATTGCAGCGTTACCAGCCGGAGAACGTGATGCATTTGTAAGTAAAATTGAAGAGAACATGTCTTCGGAGCAGCGCACGGCTTTAATGGAAGAAGCAGCCAAACGTATTCCAAATTTTCAGCAATTGTTGGAAAAAACGTTAGAAGATGTAGCGGTTGAATTTTTGAGCAACATGAAGCAGTAAAAGTTCTATGGCGAGCCCGGGGGAGCAGCAACTACAACAAATGAAGGAACAGCGGCAAATCGAAAGAATCCAGGCCGTGTACAAGCAGTTTATTAAAGAACTTAATTCATTAGAAGGAGAACAAAATCAAGTTATTCAACAAATACTTCAGCACATTGATCACGATAAAATAAATAATATTTTAACATCCATTAACTCTAAATAATTGTTTAGAATCAAGTTATGGCCACAACCGCAAGACCAACCGCTAGACGTCCTAGAGAAGCAGCGCAACGCCCTAGAAAGGGGTCGGAGCGCCAACCAAAACAACCTACTGCCAAGAGCGAACGGGGTGTTTTAGGTAGAATGATGGATGTTGGTGTGCAACGTTTGGCAAATAGACGAGATCGGGCGTTAGCAGATGTTACAGAAGAATCTATAAGACCGGAAGAGCAGCTGCGGTTGAACGCAATTGATAGACGAGTAGGAGCCGCTGGAAGAGTGAGCAAAGATAGAATGGATGCGATAGTTGAAGAGGAAAAGCGTTATAATATTTCTTCCGGTTCTGTGATAGAGGCTTCACCAAATCATGCGACCTGTGAAGATAACGCCGTAGTAGATGATGATCTTGAATTATATGCTGTGATTGATGGCATGTCTCAACCGAGGGGTAATGATGTAGTGGCTAGAGATATTGCTAGATTAGTTGGTGAAAAATGGAAATCTGTCAGCATAAGTGCAATAACTAGTCCACAAGAAGCGGAAACTGCCATGAAAAACATCATGGATGAGATAAATGGTGAAATAAATGTTCAACACAATGCTACTGCGGTACGTCTGCAAGACAGGTTTGGAGCAGTTGGAACAGTGGTCAAATTAATTACATTAAATGGAAAACGTTGGGCGGTGGTTGGTCATACCGGTGATACTCGTTTATATGTGCGCCATGCGGATGGTCAAATGGAACAGAAGACGCAAGACCAGGGCCGAACTGAATATTTTTTAGGTTTGTTACAACCAAAAAAAGCGGCCGAGCTGCGGAAAAAATTTGCCAATGTGACAGATCTTGCACAGTTAAACCGTACTAAAACGTTAAAAAAAGCTGACGGCACAGACTTGATAGCGAATGATGAAACCCCACCGGCGCCAGTAACTGAATACTGGTTATACGAACAAGGTAATTACGTTTCGCAGGGTTTTGGCGTCGAAGGTTTTAAGCCACAGATTTTATGTTTTGAATTAAAAGAAAATGATCAGCTGCTTTTAACCAGTGATGGTATTCATGATTTGGTACCAGATTCTCAAATTGGTGTACGTATGAACCAAGTTGGTGTTTCACCGCAAGCCCGGGCCAACGCGTTATTAGCTGATTCAGAAGCTGGCATTCGAGTGGGGGCAGGAAATAAAACTCAAGACGATCGCACCGCCATTGTGGTTAATATAGGTGTAGATCGCTTAAATGGAGAAGTGGCCTATGCCAAAAAAGAATATCGCGGTTGGGCAAATGGTGAGCGCTGGGGTTATTTGTCCGTCCCAGTAACAACAGCTCAAATAGAGGGCTTAAATAGACTTTTGCGAGAAGAGCCGGGTTTACGCGCAAAACTTGAGGAGCTTGCTCAAGAACAATATGAGAGATTAATGGCCAGTGGCATTGATACCAAAGGCAATTGGAGAAATGTTGGTTTAGCCGGAAGGTTAGACGATATTGATGTAGTTCAGCGCTTGGCACCGCAGGATGTTAGTTTAGTGGATAGACAAGGTATTTATGCCGCAAAAGTTGAGGATATGATTACAAGGGCAGCCAATGATCCAACTTCATTGCCGGCAATCGCAGATGTTTTGCGTGCTTCAATTAAATACATGGAAACAACCGAAATTGCTCAAGACGACGTTTTACTTAATGCCGTGATGGATGTTTTAGAGCAGGTAGCACTGCGTTCGTCTGATACTAAAATTGAAGTTTCTACTTTGGTTGGTAACTCTGGTGTTATAGCTTTGGCTGCTAAACTTGGATTTAAACCAGAAACGGTAGCCGAATTACTTATTAAGCAAATTGGCGCCATTGGTGACGCGGCCCGCCAGCAAGAAAAATCTCAACGCAGTTTAAAATTGAATTTGGCCAAAGCGGCAATGTATGCCGGTACCGGCATTGCCTTAACCGCATCAATGGTGGCCACGCCATTAGCTGCTTTAGTAGGTGTTGGCGCGGTTAGAATGGTTGATGCTTTTGTGACAACACGCATCCATGATAGTAATCGTAGAAAAATAGAAGCCACTATCCGTACCGGGCTTAGGGATGCTGTAGTAGAGTTCAAAGGTACGGCCGAGCCTGAACGAACCAATGGCCAAGTAAAACCAGAATTACGAGGTTTCGTAGATAGTTTTGTGGCGATGTTGGCTTTAGCGAAACGTGATCAAATTACCGAATATACGGCTTCTTTTGAAACCAGAGAAGCGGAAATTGAGCAGTGTGCTAGTGATGTCGCAATAGACGTTCCAGTTACCAGAAAAAAATATGATATCTTAGTTACTGAACAAGAAAATAAATTAATAACGCGCAGAAGAAATGAATTAGAGTTGGTACTGGCCGCAACTGAAATCGCTGCTTATTGGGAGACTAAAAGAGCTTATGATGATTATATTAGACAAACAGATCCACAGTCATTTGAAGTTAAACGTTTAGAGACAGCACATAATGTGGCCAATGAGCGATGGCTTGTAAGGTCAAGGGAGATAGATCGTATCGCCCTCGCAGAAGCAGCGTTGTATCGAATGGATCGAACCACCAGATTAATTGAAACCCAAGCTCATTTAAGTGCCGATAGTCGTAAGAATTTTTGGGATAGACATCCTAGTCTGCGGGCGTTGGTGGGTGGTGGCGAAACCTCTAAAGAAAAAGTTGCCTCAGTTGGTGTGTTTGTCGGTTTAGGCGCCATTGCCAGAGAATGGGCGCCAGCGCGGATTGCTCTCTCGGCTTATGCTGGGGCCCGTCTAGGAGAAGTGCTGGGGCGCTTAAAGGTAGGTGTGAATAAATCTATTGATGCCCGTCGGCAGCAATTAACTGATGCCGATCTGACAGCCATTAATATGACCCAATCAGACAAAGCCTTTGCTCAGATCCATCTTTTAGCGCCACGGGTTTTAGCCGCTAGACAACGTTTAGTTCAAGGAGATTTACGCCGTACTAATCCAGTGGAATATAACCGGATATTAAAGCTAGTTGAGCGTTTTGATAGTATTCGTGTTACCATGGAAGCCCGTAAGGCTACAGCTCGGATTGGGACGCATACCGATGAGGTTTTTGCGGCGCATGATAAAAATATTGCCGAACAAGAACAGCAGCGCAAAGACGTGCGTATTGCAGCTGTGCTTGGTGCAGTAGCTGGAGGCCTGATTGGATATGAATTAGTCGGCGCATTAGCTCAAAAAG
>CAYYTZ010000040.1:0-9298 GCA_964474735.1 uncultured Gammaproteobacteria bacterium
AACCCCCCCGGGGTATTAACCGATACAACAGCCGAGCTGACTGTGGCTTTGATGTTAGTTGTGGCGCGTCGGATAGTTGAGACCGATAAAATTATGCGCGTTGGAGAATATCCGGGTTGGGGGCCCTTGATGTATTTGGGTCAGGATATATCCGGAAAAACCTTAGGCGTAATTGGGATGGGTCGGATTGGTACCCGCGTAGCAGAAATTGCGCACCATGGTTTTGGTATGAAAATTTTGTACTATACCAAACATAAAGAGCGTGATGTAGAAAAATCACTGGGTGCGAAAAAAGTATCTTTAGCCACATTATTACATCAGTCCGATGTGGTAACACTGCATGTGCCTTTACTACCACAAACTCACCATATCATTGGTCGTAAAGAATTTGCTCAGATGAAAAAAACTGCCATTTTAATTAATACTTCACGTGGTCCCGTTGTAGATGAAGCTGCTTTGGTGACTGCGCTGCGCACTAAACAAATTTGTGGAGCGGGTCTGGATGTTTACGAAAAAGAACCGGCCATGACTAAAGGTTTGGCCAAAATCCCAACGGCCGTGTTATTACCACATATTGGTTCCGCCACAATTGAAACGCGCACCGCCATGGGCAATGTAGTAGTAAAAAATGTGGTAGCCTTCATTCATAAACGAAAATTACCAAACGCGGTGAATTCACCCAGCGTTAAACGCTAGTTAATTTTACATGCTCAATAATCGATCTATTTTGCAACGGCGTTTTCAGCCGAGTTCGTGTTTGTTTGATTTTACCGAACAGGCTTTATTGGCGTTAAAACCGCAAGCCCTAGTGCACCAAGCGGTGCAGCGTACCGGTAAAACGCTAAGTATTCAAGGCCAACAGTTTGATTTGTCGCATTGTGAGCGAATTTTTGTGTTGGGCGCCGGTAAAGCCACTATGGCAATGGCTGAAGCTTTAGTGGAAATTCTTGGTGAACGTATCACCAACGGAATAATAAATGTACCACAACCGACGAAAAAACGCTTAAGTCGTATTAGTATTCGGGCGGCCAGCCACCCTTATCCAGATCAAGCCACGTTAGAAGGTACGCAAGCCATTTATGATTTAGCCAAATCAGCCAAGGCCACAGATTTAGTGATTTGTTTAATTAGCGGCGGCGGTTCTAGTATGTTGGCGTTACCACTACCGGGCATTCATTTAAGTGATAAAATATCTATCGCGCGCCGGTTAATGCATGCTTCGGCTGATATTTTAGATCTTAATACTGTTCGCAAACACTGTTCCGCTATTAAAGGTGGACGCTTAGCTCAAGCCGCTGCACCCGCTACAGTAGTGAGCCTGATTATTTCTGATGTAATAGGAGATCGCATCGATACTATTGCCTCTGGACCAACCGTACCAGACACCACTACCACGGCTGAGGCGTTAACTATTTTAGATCGCTATCAAATTGCCAATAAAAGCTTGCGTCGAATTGTTGCCGGTGCAGAAACTCCAAAACAACTACCTGCCACGGTGCATAATTTTATCATCGGTAATAACCAGTTGGCTGTGCAAATGATTGCTCAACAAGCCAAAACGGTTGGTTTAAACCCGCTAATTTTGACATCGTGCCTGCGCGGTGAGGCTAAAGAAGTGGCTCAAGTTTTAACCGCCATTGCCCATGAAGTGGAATGGTATCAGCGCCCGATAAAAACTCCGGCCTTGTTGTTGGCGGGTGGTGAAACTACCGTTACAGTTTTAGGTAAAGGGCATGGTGGTCGTAATCAAGAATTAGTTTTGGCCGCTGTACCGTTTTTAAGTAAACGCATGACCATTCTTTCCTTAGCCACGGATGGGGTTGATGGTAATACACCCACACCGGTCGCGGGAGCTATCGCCGATGGTAAGGTGGCAGATCACTGTGTGGTGCGCGGAATAAATTATCATGATTATTTATATTCAAATAATTCGTTTCAATGTTTAAAGGAACTTGGTTGTTTGTTACGCACCGGTCCAACCGGCACAAATGTAGGGGATATTATGATGCTGTTAATAAAATAACGTGCGACTGGTGTGTGTCCTTGAACGACTTAGTTATACGTTAAGTGAGAGGATACCACCGGGAGCGAGCGAATTGGTTATTACCGCCATTTTAGATGACAACCCATGCTAAATCTGCTATATTAATAGCGCTTAATTAGCCTTAGTTAACGTTTATAAACATTATGCATTTTTCCGACCGTATTTCCCGTTTGGGTACAGAAAACGCTTTTCATGTCTTAGCTCGCGCTAAACAGGCCGAACGTGAAGGCCGCGATATGATTCACATGGAAATTGGTGATACCGACTTTAAAACTCCACAGCCAATTGTTGATGCTGCCATTCAAGCGCTCAAAGATAACAAAACTAAATATTTGCCTTCGGCCGGTTTACAAGAACTGCGCGAAGTATTAGCCGCCCAATTAAGTAAATCACGTAACACCAATGCCAAGGCGGAAGAAATAGTGGTTACCCCAGGTGGAAAACCGATGATATTTTATACATTATTGGCTTGTGTTAATGAAGGTGACGAAGTTATATATCCAAATCCTGGTTTTCCAACTTACGAATCAATTATTAATTTTCTTGGTGCCAAAGCTGTTCCGCTCGAAATGAAAGGCGAAAATGGCTTCAATTTTGACATTGAAGAATTGCGCAAATTGGCTAATGACAAAACTAAATTAATTATTGTAAATTCTCCACAAAATCCAACCGGCGGCGTGTTAACGCACGAATCTTTACAAGCCATTGCTGATGTGGCCAAACAATATGACGCCTGGATTTTTGCCGATGAAGTTTATTCTGAACTGGTCTTTGAAGGCAATTTCGAAAGTATTTTAGCCATTCCAGGAGCGCGCGAACGTACCATAGTGCTGGATGCTTACACAAAAACTTTCTCTATGAGTGGTTGGCGCTGTGGTTACGGTTTATGCCCAAATAAAGAAACTGCCAATGTAATTGCTAACTTAATTAACAATTCTGTGTCTTGTGCCGCCAACTTCACCCAATGGGCCGGTATTGCCGGTTGGAAAGATCCAGCTTCTCTTACCGCTGTGACCGCTATGCGCGAAGAATTACGTAAACGGCGCGACGTGTTATACGCCGGGTTAGAAAATCTAGAAGGTATTTCCTGTCATTTGCCTCAAGGCGCGATTTATTTATTCCCAGATATTACCGGGACCGGCCGCAGCAGCGATGAGGTATATAACTTTATGTTTGATAAAGCTAACGTAGCGGTTTTACCTGGTACATCATTTGGTCGTTTTGGCGAGGGGTATATTCGGTTGTCGTTTGCTAATAATTCAATTCCCCGCATTGAAGAAGCGCTAGAACGGTTAAATAAAGTGTGGCCGGAATTAATCGGTTAAAGATTACCGGATAATATGCGCGAATACCTGTTTCTATTCTTCGATAGCCTAGCCTTTATTGTTTCTTGTCTGGGGGTTTTGATTATTATTTATGGAGTGGTGTTTGCCATTTATCATTTAATTTTCGAGATTGCGGGTCAGGCGCATCGGGCCCGCGGTTTAAATGTGGATCATATTCGCATGGAATTCGGGCGCAATATTATATTGGCCTTAGAATTTATTGTGGCCGCCGATATCATTGAAACGGTGTTAGAGCCGGATTATTACGATATTGGGTTATTGGCCGCTTTAGTGATTATGCGCGTGGTGTTAAGTTATTTCTTAAACAAAGAATTGATCAGTTTAACCCCGCCCGAACGAAGCAAATTACGCTAATACTATTTAGTTCACCATGGAAGATCAGCAGCACTATTTTACCGGTCACACCAACGCGCGTTTGACGTTTGTTATTGGCATTGTGACGGGGGTTTCCTTCGTAACGCTGGTGGCCTTAGGTTTTTTTGTATATCTGTTTAGTGGTGGAAAGTTTGAAACCTACGGCATCGCACCACTAGATACTCAAAGCCAAATTTTAACTGAGCCTATTAAAATTATGGTTGCTGGTGCTGGCGAGAATGAAATTATATTACCTAATGATGTTCAGATTTATGGTAGTAAACAAAATTATGCGGTGACGTTAGTGCAGTATGTGGATTATGAATGCCGTTTCTGTAAAAAGTTTTTCCCGGACATTCTTAAATTTGTCGATGAACATAGCGGGGAAGTCCGTTTTGTGGTAAAACATTATCCTTTGGTGCAAATTCACCCGGCGGCAAAAACCGCAGCCATGGCCGCTACCTGTGCTGGTCAGCAAGGAAAATTTTTTGAGTACAGCACGGCCCTGTTTGAACATCAAAATGAGTTAGCTGATGCTGCGTTGTACGATACGTTAGCTAACGAAACCGGAGTTGAGGCTACGGCTTTTACCACCTGTCGAGCCGACCCAGCCATTGCGACGCAAATAGAAACGGATGCCGCCGAAGCCTTACGAATTGATGTTAAAACGCAGCCTAATTTGGTGTTGTGGCATAACGCTGGGGCCATGGAATTGATTGACGGTTATGTGAATATGAGTTATGTGGAAAGTGCTTTAGCTGATGAATTGAACAGTAATGATTAGTTGTTAATATGTTGCCAAATTTGCATTGGGCGATTATTCCAATTGGGCCATTACACATTCAAGTTTGGGGTTTATTTGTCGCTTTAGGCATAGCGGTAGCCATTGTGGTGGCGCGGCAATTTGCCAAACAAAGAAAGCTGGATGCCGACGTAGTGTTGGATGCAGCGTTCTGGATTATTTTAGCCGCTTTGCTGGGTGCACGTATTTTTTTTGTTATAACCGAGTGGCAAATTTTTTCTGGCCATTTGGTTGATATTTTCAAAATTTGGCAAGGTGGCATGTCTATTAGCGGTGGGTTCATTGGCGCCGTGATTACTGGAGTATTGTTTTTACGCGCTAAGAAAGTTTCGTTTTGGGAATATGCGGAAGTAATTGTGTATGCCTTGCCACTGGGTTTATTTATTGGCCGCTTGGGTTGTTTTTTTATTTTTGATCACCCGGGCACTGTGACGAACTTTTTTCTCGGAGAAGTGTTTTACGGCGACTGGTTAATTCGGCATAATCACGGGTTGTATTTATCCTTGAGTGGCTTGGCGCTGTTTGGTATTTTTACCTATTTGCGTTATAAGGGACGAGCTCAAGCGCCATATTTTATTACGATATTTTTAATTTGGGACGGGGTGCTGCGGCTGTGGTTAGATAGCTTTCGCTTGTATGATGCCAAGTTTTATAACTTAACCGCGGCGCAGTGGATGGGAATTATTTCAATTATCGCGGGTTTGGCAATTTTTGGCCAACGCCAAAATATTCGCAAAAAGTTTTTATCCAAAAAAACTAGCTAGAGCAATTATTGTTTCGAGTGCAATCTTTTTAATTCATCGTTCAATAAACGCAGAGTTTCTGCTTTTAGGATCGGTCGTATTCGTTGAAATGTTTCAGCCGGTAATAACATATTAAGATCTTGTTGCAGTACAGTAGTGGTGACATGGCTAGCAATGAAGGTAATAAGTTCTTGGAAGAATTTTTCTACACTAGTAGCTCGTCGTTCTTCGATAATAGCTGTATGGTAACGGTAACCGCGCAGAAAAAAATAGTGAATATCATAAATATCTCGTCCAGCTAGAGATTGGTGTTTCTCCCAACGATCTAATAAAGCGACTAGTTTATTGGCAAACATAGTTTCGATGGTTTGGGTACAAAGGGTGCGGTCAATTTCATCAAAATAAAGTGTTTCGTAAATATTGCTCTGGGGCGGCGGGAATGATGCTTCAACTTTTATAATTGAACGTTGATTTGGCAAAGCGGCATATTTCAAGAAATATTGTAAACCAATTTTACTTTCATCTTTAATGGTTAGTCCCAAGTCGGAAAAATGTTGTTTTAATTTAGTCCGACAGGCCAGAATGGTTGTCGGCGTGGCTTCAATAAAATCAAAATCCAGATCGACTGAAAAACGATCCAACCTATTTAACAGGGCAGCACAGGTGCCACCTTTAAAGTATAAATGCTGCGTTAACCAAATATCATCAGCCAATTTTGTCAGTAGGCGATAAAGCCAAGCTTTGTGTAGGGTGTCGGCTGGTTTGGGTATAATCATATAGTTCGTTTAGTTATTGGGTAACCAATTTGAGCTTGAAGTTGTTGAATATTTTTCCAACTAATTGGCGCATCAAAATGCATTTGTGGATTAAAATATAACAGATCAGCCACCGCCCGCTCTACACTGGCTTGGCGAATTGTACCAACTTGTTCGATACCAATTGGATTATATAAGAAACGATCATGTAATTGGCGACTGCGGTAGGAGTACTGCTGAATAGTAAATTGTTTTGATTGGTCACTAATCAATGTGATGTCAGATATATTGGCGTTAATCACACCAAACTGGGCTAATATTGTTTCGCAGCTGATGTAGGCATAGCTGTGGATAGCTTTTAAGCCCAATAGGCGTGGGTCAAGATTGGCGACTGGTAAGGTGGCATACAATCCTTTATAGATACGATGTAGAATTTTACGCTGACAATAGCGTTTAATGGTAGTATAAAGCGTATTTTGGTTAGATATACTCCACAGCATAGCCAAATCTTGCGTATGAAAGATATGCTGAGGTTGTTGTAAAAGCGTTGATTTGTGATTATTTATCATACTATTATCCTGTACAATTATGTACAAGATAATACAACCTATTTAAAAAGTCAAGTCCGTTTTTTTTATCAAGTTCGCATAGAATTTATCGGCAGTCCTAATCGATCCAAGTAATTGTTTTTATTAATAATCAATGTTTTTGTTCTGGGATAAAGGGCCAGAAAAATGTTCAAATTTTTACTTTCAGATTTTGACCATTTACATTCCACAGCTTCTAAATTCCCATTTGATTCGATGATAATATCAATCTCCGCTCCGGTTTTATTTCTCCAAAAATAAAATGAATCCATTTTACCGCTCAAATTACTTTTTTTGAAGAGCTCCATGAAAATAAAATTTTCCCACAAGGCACCGATGTCATTACGGTTAGTGAGTGGGTTAAATTGGTCAATTACGGCATTCCGTACGCCATTATCATAGAAATAAAACTTAGCCTTTTTTGAAATTTCATTACGCAGATTTCGACTAAAAGCCCGGACTCGTTTAATGACAAAGGATTTTTCTAAAACATCCACATAACGTTGAACTTTTTTTATATCTGCCCCAACCGTCCGAGCTATTTCATTAAACGATACCTCATTACCAACTTGAAAAGCTAAACACTTGGTGATATCGAGCAAAAGTTCCGGCGAGCGCAATTTATCGAGCGCTAATATATCCTTAAATAAATAGGAAGCCACCAATTCTTGAAGAATTTTTATTTTTACTGTGCGATCGTAAGTAGACAGCACTTCCGGATACGCGCCAAAAATTAAAAAATCCTCTAAAAAATTTTTCTTTTCATAATCACTCAATAACAATTCCGCTTGCGCCAGTGGTAAAAGTGTCAAGGTGAATTTACGCCCGGTCAGAGGTTCACCTAAATTTTGTGCCAGATCAAAGGACGATGAGCCGGTTAAGATGATAATTTTTTCCAGAAACTCGTCAATCATCATTTTAATTGCTAATCCAACTTTTTCGATTTGTTGGGCTTCATCAATCACAATCACCTCATACGGTCTGGCATAATCTAAAATATCTTTTCGAAGCTCGCCGTTAAACAGCTTGCGTAAGGCCAAATCATCACCAACGTCATATTTCACTTTTTTATCCTTGATTTCAGATAAAAATTGTTTAACACTAGTGGTTTTTCCTACACGTCTTGGGCCGTAAATGACCAAAGCCCTTTTCGGTGAAATATTACTGGTTACAAGTTGGTTTCTCTGAAATTCCATGTTTTTATGGTATCAAAAACCATAAAAAATGTCAACTTTATGGTATTGAGTAGACATAAATACCACTGCCAAACTTAATCTGCTAACGGCAATTTGTCGGGTTGCAAGTTTTTTAAAAAATCATCTACGGGCAGGCATAATATGCCCTGCTTTAAGAGCCGGTCTTTTCCGCGGTATAAAAGGCACACTTTACTTTCTGGATAGTCACTCTTAAAACTACGCAAGGGACGCAAATCAGCCGGTAATACCGTAGTAGAATTTTTTATTTCAAAAGCCCACAAACCATCCGGGCCGTATACTATGCTATCAACCTCTACACCAGATCTGGTGCGCCAATAAAATAATTTATTGTGGTTACCTCTATAGGCATTCCAAGTTCGCAGGTGTTCAACAACCAATCCTTCTAAAGCCTGCCCGTTGAGTTCAGAAGCGGTGTCTAATGGCCCATGTGGTCGCAACGCTTGAAATACGCCAGCATCAAAGATATATAATTTTTCATGAGTAATCATAGCCCGTTTAGCTCGCTGTTTGAATATTGGAATACGATAGGCTAGTAGTAGGTCTTCCAGTACGCTTAAATAGCCTGCCACAGTTTTTTGACCAACGGAACATTCCCGGGCAATATTTGTGAGATTTATCACTGTAGCATGAGACAAACTAATTACTTCAAGAAATCTGGCGAAAGAGCCAATATTTCTTACTAGAGCTTCCTGTTGTACTTCTTCTTTCAAGTATAAGGAAACGTAGGCCCGTAAATTGGCGACCGGCTGTTGGGCAAACTGGATTAACGGAATTAAACCATGCTCTAAGGCAGCTGATAGATTAAAATTTTGACCTAATTCGGCAGCCATAAAGGGATGTAAGGTAAGGTTGAGAGCACGACCAGCGAGTAAATTTACCCCAGCTCGTTTTAATTTTCGAGCACTCGAACCGGTTAAAATAAATTGTCTGGCTGGCTGTTCTTCAATTTGTTGATGAACCACATCCAATAAGGCCGGTATTTTTTGGATTTCATCAATAATGACTGGCTGGATACCAGGGTTGGCCGCAATCAGCTCGCGCAGCCGTTCGGGATGACTGGCATAATTGCGAAAGGTTTCTTGATCTAGTAAATCTAGGCACAAAGCCTGTGGGAAAAGGCTTTTAATCAGAAACGATTTTCCGGTACCACGTGGACCAAACAGAAAAAAACTTTGACTGGTTGCTTTAAAAAATCGCTTTATAGATTCCATTTTGAGACTCAATTTAGACTTAACAACTCTAAATTTACATAATTATTGTTTATTTGTCAAGGTCGGTAATGGTTAGTTATTATAGTTTGGCGACTGACAGCTAGAGGTTTTCCGGTTCAGGTCTAAAGATATGTTCAACCTCTCGCCAACTGGCAATAGTTGTGTTTGAACGAGGGTGGGTTTTGTCACCACCATAAATGATAACACTTTTGTTTGGTTCTTTCAGCAGACCCTGTAAA
>CAYYTZ010000041.1:0-9213 GCA_964474735.1 uncultured Gammaproteobacteria bacterium
CACCAGTTTTACCGCGTCATCAGCCATATCCACCACGCGCACCCGCTGCGTTCCAGATTCCGAAAAATAAATATTACCCCGATTGTAATACACCTCAACCGGATAATTCAAATAAGCGTCTTCTAAACGACCATCCAAATATCCCGGTGTACTGGGGTTACCCGTCACGGTTGTCACTTTGCCATCACTGATCCGCACCTTACGAATGGCATGGTTATCACGATCCGCCACATACAAATAGTTATCCGCCGAATCTATCGTCAGAGCAATCGGGACATTAAATTCGGCCGCTGTTTTTGTACCATCTTTAAAGCCAGATTCGGTTGGACTGCCGGCAATTAACTTGGTTTGGCCTTGTTTTGAGCCAGTTAAGGTAACCCGTCTAATCACTTCATTGCCAGTATCGGCCACATACGCATACTTACCCGAACCATCAACCACAATACCACCCGGTCGAGAAAAATACGCACAATTCTTGCGGCCAAGCCCAAACTGATTTGGACAAGCGCTGCCTTCTTGATAGCCGTTATCATAACCGCCACCCACATTTACTTCGCCGGCACCAGTAAAATACGAAACCGCTTTTCGCTGAATATCCACTTCCCGAATCCGATTATTATTGCGATCGACCACATAAAGTTTATCTTCATTTTTTGATAAGCCCAATGATAAAGCGTCAGAAAATCTGCCGTCAGTTCCCGTCCAGGCTTTATCGTCATTCCTTTGATAATTATCCACTGTACTGCCCACCAAGGCACGAATGCTACGATCACTGGTCGAAATAAATTTTACTTTGTTGTTCTCGGTATAGTAAATATTTTTTTTATCTTGAGTAATGACCAAGTCTTTGGGACGACCGGGCAAACCATTTTTACCATTGCGATTATGAAAACGATCATGGCCCGCAAAACTTTCCATATTGGTGGCATCACCAATGGTATAACGTAAAATTTCACTTATGCCCGTCACAGCTACATATAAATTGTCACCATAACGGGTAATGGAATTTGGATAGTTAATTGGACGAGTTTCCGAATCTTTCGCAAACAAATAGGTCTCACAAGCTTCACTAGTCACAATTACTCCCCCGTCATCGTCATCGTCTGTACTGCCATCATCAACTGGAACATCAGAACCATTAATATCAATCACGCGAATTTTTCCGGCGTCGGCCGTGTTTTGAATTTGTAAATCACGATCCACATTATTACCCGGGTCCCCCGTACCATCCGTCACATAAATATCATCTTCATCTAAACTAGCACCTTCAATTACAGTTAAGCCCCATAGATTTTTGAATCCAGAAACAGAGCATGATCCGTTAGATTTTCCCGCAGTTCCCGCTGTACCAGCTACCACGGAAATTGATCCACCAGATAATTTTACCCGCACCACAGTATAATTGCCGGCATTGGTGATGTAAGCATAATCGCCGGTCGTACGGACGTACAATTTTTTGGGACCGTTTAAACTGCCAGTGATGGTTTGTAGATTAGAACCGTCTAAACTCATACTGTATAATTTTCCGGTACCGTAATCGGTTACATAGAGTTTATTGTTGCGGATGAACAAACCTTCCGGGCGATCTAAATCGCTTTTAAGGGTGGTAACACGCCCACCAGAGAATTTTTTTATTTTGCCATTCCCGGCGTCGGCAATGTAAACATTACCGGAATCATCCACTGCCACGGCGCTAGGGTGAGCAAATTTTGATGTGGTGGCCGAGCCGTTAACATCACCATAACCGCCTTGCCCAACCACGGTTGAAACAATTCCATTGGCATCTATTTTACGAATCACACCATTAAAAGTATCCGTAACATAAAAATTACCGGCTCCATCGGCTATAATATCTTCCGGAAAATCAAAATAAGCGTCGGTGCGAAAACCACCATCGCCGTAGACTAAACTACCAATATACGTGGTGGTATCGCCAAAACTAGCTAAGGTAACAACGGGAAAAACTATTGCCGCCAGGGCAAGGCTAAAGGATTTTTTCATTGGTAAAGTATAGCAAAAAAATGAACTTTCCCCAAATAAAAGTCTTGTATCATAATAATCAAATCAAACCTCTGCATTAATACTGGCATATAACTATTTTACGTCTCCACCCCAAATATAATCTGTAAATCCTGGAACATTTTTTCTTCCCACTAGATAATATTTTTTTATTCTCGCAATAGTTGCTAATCTTGCCAGCGGGTTTAGATCAGCTTTAGTTGGTGATTCTTTTACTTCCAATGCAACTGTTTTATCTAAAATAAAATCAATTTCACTTCCATTTTTAAGAGCATAATAACGAATATCTCCAATGTGTCGGATTTGGTTAAAAAATGCATTTTCAAACTTTGATCCACTGTTATTTTCCGCCAAAACGTTCACCAATCCGTTATCACAGAAATAGACTTTTTTTGCCTTTACTATTTCGCGATCTGTGTTATGCGTGTGAACGGGCATTCTATTAATCAAATAGGTTTTTTCGAAAAAATCCAAATATTCTTCAACCGTATGACGTGATAAACCGGTTAAACCAGCCAGTTTATTATTATCAAGTCGGGTACCAATCCGAGACGCCAGCATTTTTATCAAGTTATATATCTCTCTATCTTTTCGAAAATCGGAAAGTGATTTTATGTCAATATTTACATAAGAGCTGATAATATCGTTTAATAGTTCTTTTTTTAGCCCAACTTTTTTTGCCAACACTACCTCTGGAAAACCGCCAAAATTAATAAATTCTTCATAATGGAAACTTAATCTTTCATACTCAAATTCAGAAAATTTCCCTGCAAAATAATTTTTCTCTTTATAAAATACTTCTTTGAAAGTCAAGTATTCTCCAAAATCCAAAGGGAACATTTCAAAAACAATTTTTCTTCCAGCCAAAGACTGGGTAAAAAGATTTTTTAGGTAATAAGAACTAGATCCGGTTGCAAAAAATTTTATTGCATAGTGATCGTAAAGGTATTTTATTACACTAGTAATGTTAGGTAAAAACTGAATCTCATCAATGGCCAGATATATCTTCTTTTTTATATCTATCCCTTTTGCTTCAAGATCGAGTAAAATATTATCATAATTTTTCTGATCAAAAACATTTCGATCCGATAGATTTTCCAAATCAAAATATGCTTTATTTTTAGATTTTATTTCAGACAGAATTTGTTTTAGAATGGTAGTTTTGCCAACTCGACGCATGCCGGTGATAACAATTACCTGTTTGGCACCAAGATATGGTTTGATTTTTTTATATATTTTTCGCTGATATATCATATTTATTACAAGTTACTAAAATATAAGCGTAGTATAACTTTAGTAACACTATTTGTCAAAGACGAGTGTGACTGGCGTGTGACCGGACGCATGTTTATAAAAAATATTAATCATTCCATTTATTTTAATACTGACATATAGTTTTTGAGTAGAAATACCACTTCTTTTCTTAAATGAGTTTTAACCCACACTTTCTCTGAATTATTCGTTAAAAGCTCACCCAACCCTTGTAAGATTTGATTATCTTTTACCTCCTCAATAATTGGTATACAATCGGCCAAATACTCTTTGATAGTTTTATTTGTCCTGGCTCTAATGACAGCGGCATCGATATCCCAATGGTTATTGGCAAAATACCAAATATCGTAGATATCGCGCATCGCTGTGTCGTTGCGCAGTGTTAAGGCAGCTAATTTGCTGGCAAATAAGTAATCTTTTTTACCGACCAACATCGAAATTCCCAAATATTCTTTCAGCTCGTAATAAACTATAATATCCGGCATTAAAAGTCTAACGTTCACCTCAAATTTAATATTATGATCAGCGTCACCATAAGACAGTAGAAAAAAAATCGTATAACGTTTAAGGCAGCTGTCTTTTATTTCGCCATATTTCGTTAGAATTTTCTCCACAATTTCAAACACCTGTTTTTGAGTGGAGTCATCAGCCGCTTTCAATAAATCAAAATCCAAGTCTACGGAAAAACGAGGTAGACCGTAAAAAAAATATCCACACGTACCACCTTTAAAACCAAGCAGAGATGCAATAGAAGTATCGGCATAGATGTCGCGCAAAATCCGTCCCATAATGAGTTGATGTTTTTCTCTATTGAGCATATTTTTTTTGATATTCTTTTAAGCGTTTACTTAACTGCTGGTTACCATAAATCTTAACCAGCGCAAAACAACTATGCCAGTTTATTGAATCAAGCTTGTCAAAATAATATTTAGGAAAAAGATAAATCATATCTAAAAAGGCTCGCTCCGGAGTAGCTATACTGCAATTAGCTTTGTGCTCGATTCCAGCCGGACTAAACAACACACTGTCTTTTAATTTTCTAAAAGTTATTGTTATATCTGCCACAGTCATGGTTTTTGGCCAAGGTCCAGCCACAAAAATCGTATCGTAATGTTGAAATATTACACCGGCTTCCCGCAAGACCGTCTCAAAACTGATGTACGAGGGAGTATAGATACTGGTTGCTAATTCCTTTGGATTATAGTTGTTGTCTTTCGCAAAAACTCCTCGGGTTAGACGAATTAGTACGCCCCGTTTAATATAGTAGGCAATTTTAGATTTTAAATTATTTTGATTTGTTTCCTCCCAAAGCAAAGCCAAGTCTTTATTAGTAAAGATGGTTTTTGATGATTGGTATAATTTGGCAATTAAGCTATACATATCAATATGTTTGACGGAAGTGATATATTTTCTTACTTCCATTATACATTATTAATTATTTCCGGTCAATATAGAGAATTTTCAAACATACAAATGTAAACATCATCTATAACTGAACCATACATATTGGTCTTTTTAATTTACGTTTATTTGCGATATAGTCTATTATTTGAACTAATGGTACTCACAAATGGGTGCTATTAGTTCAAAGTAATACTAATAGTAGTATGGACTATAAAAATATCAAAGAAAAACTTTAACCAATTGTGTTGCGCTATCATATTAAACGCTTGGCTTTCTTTTTTTTACGGAAATATCTTCAGCAGTATGTGTAAATTTTGCACATACTGAATTAACCTCTACTTCATTGGACAAGACTCGTTATTGCAAAAGTGCCTATTTTACTTAATAATTCAATCAACGTTAAACATATGAAAATAACTCTACCGCTTAGTGATTTACGAAACGTTTTTAAACGCTACGGCGTGGTAGTAGCTTATTTATTTGGCTCACAAGCCCATGGTACAGCGTTAGGAGGCAGTTTTACTCTCATTTCAGGCTCGGCGGCGTTAATAGCTGGCACCCAAGAACAGATAGTTACTTTACCTAATTTTTATTGGCAAGGAGTGATTATTGCCTACCGCATTCCTCGCCCAACCAAGCTGGTTGACATAACGCCTTTTTTCCTGTTTTCGTCTTTTAGTAAGGTGACAGCCTAAAGGGAGTAGATATAAGCGCTATGAATAATACACTTACTATCAAATTAGCTCAGGAAATTGCCGAGATTATCAGCTCTCGGGATGTTGTGCTGCAAGTAAAACAGCAGATTGTTGCTAGTCAAGCTGAACAGGTGGTATTAGATTTTTCCAAGGTCGAATTTATTTCTCGGTCAGCTGCCCACGAATTTATTTTATTGGCAGAATCCTTGGTTGATCAACAAGCCATTACATTCATAGATATGAACGAATCTGTTCGCACCATGTTACAAACAGTGCGAGATCATCGTGTTGCACCACAAAAGATCGAGGTACTTTTACCTCAGGCGGTAGATATTAATGCAGTGTTTGCGTAAATTACCCCTTTCCAGCGTATTGATATTTGCAGGTAATGAATGAAATTATCACGTATTGTCGCAAATTTCCAATTTTAAAATTATCTAAACAAGCTTGTAAACAAAAAATAAGCGCTTTTTACCGCGGAGCTGATGACACTGCTACACACCGACCAACTTGATGTGATTGATCTTTCCAATACAGTCGATCCCTTGCTAAAACATCAAGCTGTATTTTCCGGTGAATGTCTTTATATGGCAGATAACCAATCCCGTTTTCAATTAGAACGAATGATTATGCAAGAATTTGAAGATACCCGTAATTTGCGCAATACCCAGTATCGCTTAATGCAACAACGCTTAACGGCCGGCACGTTTGGCACGGCTTCTCCCGTTAGCCCATACTTACAAAAATTACTCCAACACCATGACGCCGTTTGATCAAGATACTATTCAAACTAAATTGCTGCAGCTAGAAAAAAATATTTACAACCTGGCACAAAAAACGCTATACTAACAGCAGTATGGAATATAAAGATATTAAAGAAAGACTTCAACCAATTATGCTGCGCTATCCGATCAAACGTTTGGCTTTGTTTGGTTCCCAAGCCCGCCACGAAGCCACCGCCAAAAGTGACATTGATTTACTGATAGATATTACACAAACGGCTCAATTCAGTTTATTAGACTTCATTAAGTTGAAGCATGAAATGGAAAATGCTTTACAAACAAGCGTGGATTTAGTTGAGTATAGTACTATCAAACCCAGAATAAAAGAACGCATCTTACAAGAACAGATTCAACTATTTTAATTACTATGTCTCGCGACCTGCGGCTCTATGTTGATGATATTACCGAGAGTATTGTTGTATTAGAAAACTACGTCACCAATATTTCGTACGAAAACTTTTCAGAAGATCAAAAACTACAAGATGCAGTGATTCGACGTTTAGAAATTATTGGTGAGGCTGCTAAACACATTCCGAAAGATATGCGCCAAAAATTTTCAGAAATTCCTTGGGATGAAATCGCTGGCATGCGCGATATTTTAATTCATGGTTATTTTGGAGTAAATATCGAACAAGTCTGGAATGTTTTAATCCACGATTTGCCACACCTAAAACCGCTACTAGAAAATATTAAAACTAGTTTGAATTAAAAGACATTTTTTAAATAAACGAAGTAGGCCGGTTAAACATATGTCTCTACCAATAAACGCCTAAGCGTTATTGGAAAAATAGTTTAGGGCGCATTATGTATTTGGACAAGACTGACTATTGACAATACTACAACTATCCTACTTAGCCGGTATACTTGTAGCATAAGGAGTAAGACCTCTCGCGTTGGGATACCGAATGGATTCCCGTTAAAGCGAGGGGCTTTCTTTTTTTATGGAAATATCTTTAGCAGTATGTTACAAAATGGAACTAACTTAATTATCATAATGTGCAAAATTTGCACATAACTGAAAACACCAACTTGTTCTATTTCAAAATTTTAGCA
Source organism: uncultured Gammaproteobacteria bacterium (assembly GCA_964474735.1). Classification (GTDB taxonomy): domain Bacteria; phylum Patescibacteriota; class Patescibacteriia; order UBA9570; family UBA9570; genus UBA9570. The sequence goes on from CAYYTZ010000041.1 coordinate 7,226, forward strand.
ATATCTGCTTGGGTTGCCCAAATAGTTTCTTTTAACCAGGTCACCATGTAATTCCCTATAGAACAAGACTCATCATGATTTTTATGTTGGACCACAAAAAATCGCTTTGAGCATTTTTTCTAGAACTAAGTGGCAGAGGAATAAACAATAGTATTTGGCAGGTAACTATTGCACGTTCAATTTTACCGAGGAAACGGCTCTAACCGTAGAATGGATTCAGCCTCGTTTGATGTAAATACCTGTTTATCTTTTAATAAATGAATCACTGCCACTGTTTTAGTATCCTCTTTACGCACCACACTTAGTACATGACCTTTCAAATCTGATAGTTTATCATCCAGGTAGTCTTTACTCACTACTTTTACTAAGGCTTGTTGTAGATCGTCTTTGGTTACCATTGTGGCTTTAATACCAGAAACGTCTTGTTTCAACCCTGACACGTCTTGTTTCAAGACAGCAATGTCTTCTTTGATATCTTTAAACTCGATGGTATTTTCTTCCCTGGCAGTATTCACAGCATCAAAAATATCCTGCAGCGTGGCTGGTGGCTTAGACTGATCTTTAGTTTGGTTGTTTGTAATGGTTTTACTAGGTAGAGACATAAAAAGCGTCGCTATTAATTAATGAATTTAATTAGGTTGGACGCCTATAAAACAATGTACTCTTAAAAATTGGTTTGGTCAAGACTCCTTCTTTAAAAAACGTTGTAACTAAAAGATCGAAAAATTCAATAAACGAAGAAGACCGGTTAAACAGCCATCTCAACCACAAGCGCCGAAGCGTTCATCTGTTCAGACTTTACATTTTGCCGGTTTTTTCAGTTTTGAGCTTCCCAGATATTTCTGCATAGCGCGATCAAAATCAGAGATAAATTCACTATCCTGCACCACTCGATACTTTTCATATTCTTTTTCCGCATATTTAACTGCCTGCTCATGAGAAATGCTTCCTGTGCTTTGTAAAATTTCAAAGGTTCCCAATTTTAAATAGTTATCAATAAACTCAATCCACTGCGCCATTGTGGTAACAATACCGCGCTTTGCTCTATCTTCCGCCAGGTCAAGAAAGGCCGAAACGATTCTGCGCAAACTCGCCAGCTCTTTTTCATTAAGATAATTTTTTGCGATACCGATATCGGTTTTTACAATTTTACCTTTAGGACTTTGTTTCCAAGTTGTCAGTCCCATATTCTTTTTTTCACTATTTGCCCGCTGACGAATTATTTCTGCAGCGGTTTTTCCGGTAATCGCATAATGTAGTTTATTCTGCACAAATGCAAAAAATGTTTTGGTCGTTTCACTCTTAAAATCATAATCAGCGGCAGTTTCATAAATGTCTGCTATTTTTTGATACAATCTCCGCTCACTTAAACGTATTTCTCGAATACGCTCCAACAAATCCTCAAAGTAGTCCTTGCCAAAATGAGCCCCATTTTTTAAGCGCTCATCGTCCAGCACAAAACCTTTAATTACATACTCATGTAAAGTTTTAGTTGCCCATTGGCGGAAACGAAGCGCTTTTTCGGAATTAACCCGATAACCGACCGAAATAATAGCATCAAGGTTGTAAAAAAGGACCTTTCGTTCAACATTCCTACCACCCTCCTTTTGAACTTGTAAAAATTCCTTACAAGTTGCGGATTCACTAATTTCAGCTTCCGAATATATATTTTTTAAATGAATCGTAACATTTTGTGGCGTCGTTTCAAACAAATCCGCTAGTCTTTTTTGGGTAAGCCAGACAGTCTCATTAGAAAACAAAACCTCAACCCGCACGTCCCCAGTGGGTGTAGTATATAATAGAAAATTTGATTCTTTGCTCATAACTTAACAATAAAAAGCGTCTTAATATATTAGGTGGACGCCTGAATTATTTATAGCACATATTTTATAAACGAAGAAGACCTGTTAAACATATGTCTCTACCATCAAACGCCGAAGCGTTCTGGGAGTCATAGATTAACAGGTCTTGAATTTGCGAGTTTGGGA
>CAYYTZ010000042.1:0-8232 GCA_964474735.1 uncultured Gammaproteobacteria bacterium
AAGCTAGGATTAAAGCCAATAAATACCTTCAATTTTAAGAGTGGACGAAAACAGGTGAGGTCTATATATGCAGCTTTTGCGTCATCATCAGTAATAGTAGAAATATCGTCACCTTCAGATATTACTGAGGTACCGGGTAGTGTTGGCGTGCCTCCTCCGGCCGTATATACTTCTCTATCTAAAACATTTTCATTAGCTTCATATTTGTAAACCATTTTCCCAGTATTTGCATTCACAAAATAAATCCAACTATTTGTAGCTAAACGCCAAATCAGTTGCGTATTTTCCTTTGTATCAGTTAATACTCCTTTGTTAAAAACAAATAAACTTGGCTCTTGTGCAACGACCTTAAGCTTTAAATCTTGCGCTACAATATTTTTTACTGTAGTTGTTGTAATTGTTGATTTTACATCAACACTAATATGCGGAATATATTTGCCTAAGTAACTAATTAATTCATTTTTGTCATTAAATGTAAAAATGAGTTCAGCTCCAAACACCGGAACATTCTGGTATTTCTGAAATAAATGAACTTGAGTAATGTTTCTATCTTTTAGTTTTTCTACTTCAACTCTAAAGTCATTGATAGAAACTTGAAATAAATCTGGATAGGTTTGAAAAAAGTCACTAATGGTTTGCTCATAATTATCTTCGCTATTCTTTGGTTTGAACAATGGTTCTCCGTAAAGGAAATTTGGTACGGAAAACGCCTGATTAGTCGAACCAAAAAAATTACTCACGGTGGTTTTAAGAGTTTGATAATTTTTGTCCTGAGTGTCATTCAACAAGACTTGATTGTCTGACGTCGCAGCTATTACCCTAATTGAAGAAAAAATAATACATATCAACAACGTTATCAGGCAATTTCGATAATTTATGTTGGTCTTTAAGATGTGCATTCTAACTCACTTCGCCAGATTAGTGTTTTACTTTTCTCAATAATACCGCCATCACGATTGAGTATAAAAGTATAGCTATAAAGCTCGTTTTTACAGCTCAATGTCTCTTCGCTATAGGCAGAAATGGTAAACCCATCAACAGTTTCATTCACACTATTTAAAGTGATTTCCTCTGGAGAAATTAAATATTGTCCAGCGGCACTATTTTTTAAGCTATTTAATGTGCTTTCATCTAATACCAATGCGGCTTTATGAAGTGCCTGAAAATAAGCAGCTGCTTCAGCAACACTTTCAATTGGTTGAAAAAGCTGACGGAACTGATTCTCAGATTCAATAAGTTGAAAAGTACCATTATTAATAAAAATATAGTCGGTCAAAATTGTCTTGCCAGCTAATAAACCATCGCCCTCTACTACATATACGCCAAAATTACTTTTACTAAAATCTTTAGATTGTACCATTTTCTTACAGATTATCATTGGGTAACTTGGTTGTAGGTTTGCAAAAAAAACATCACTACTATTAAAACTATTACAACTAAATTGCTCAATATTACCAGTGCAAGTGAGTTCATAATCCGTCTTATTGGTACAAACATCATCAAAGCTATCAATATCTGGGTTATCCAAAGCAACTGTTTGGAACTCATCCACTGTCGTTTCCGTAGTTTTGTGTGATCGCCAATACCAATACCCAGCTGCAGCTAAACTAGTAATTACTAAGATGCTAATAATGTATAATATATTTTTTTTCATGATGTTAGCCTACCATTCATACCACCAAAGTCAATTAGAGCTGCTTTTGAATACACGGAAAAGGTCCACACTAAATATGTGCTCTCTTTTTTTTTGGAAAATATGCCGTGGTTATAATAATAGAGGATTGGTTCAGTTGTTTGCAGGTCTGATTGATCGGGTACAGCCTGCTTAGCAATTTGTTGAGCCTGCTTCGCGCTAATAGTTGGCTTTGAGTTGATTGAAGAAACGCCGGGAATAATATTACCGTGAATAGAAACTATGGTGCCATCTGGTCTAAAATTAAATTGCAACTGACCAGCAAATACAGGCACACCATCAGACACTTGCTGCAATGTAACATGAGTTAGGCCTAATTTATCTTGCTTTTGGCTTTGCGCGCGTAATACCTGTTTAGGATCGGTAATTTTGTATAAAGCACCATATTCACCCAAAAACTGATACGCTCGTTCGGTATAATCTTCGCTGCGCCAATTGATAGCTAGGTTGGTTAGACGCACCCACTTAGGCACTGTATATTGTTCATTCCAACTGACATTAAGATTACTGGCCTTTGTTTGCAATTGTTGGTAAGTAGTTTGCTGTTGTGAAGTGAGTTCTAATTGAGTAGTATCTTGCTCCAGGGCTTGGGCCAAGGCCGGAAAAGCCAAAATGCTGGCAAAAAATAGTACTATTATATTTAATTTTTTCATTATCTTGCCCTATCATTTCTACCCTCAAAGTCAATTGCAATGGTAATACAAAATAAACAGAGGCCGCTGGTGGCGACCCCTGTTTACAATTCACGATTGCGCTAACTAATTAGTAACGCAATAGCGGTAAGGAGCTGCTGAATCGACACAAGTATATGAATCCACCGATGCTGCCACAGTATCAGTGGACAACACAGTATCAAGTCCCACCATAGTGGGAGAGCCACCAGCTGCAGTCCAAGCAGTATCATCATCACCATCTAATGCACTATTGTCAGCTTCAAGTGTAGCACCGACAAAATATGCAGTGCCTGTGCTGGTAGAGCCATAGGCATAATAATACGTACCGTCATTTGTAGGATCCTGTGGCATGTTTGTTAAATACGGGTTAAGAGCGAACGCAAATGCTGGTGCCGCTGTCCCTGCCCAAATATTATTAGCAGCAGCCGAAGCAATTGGATACGCACCATTATGTTCACTGTTATATAATTCAACAGCATTTTGAATTTGTTTCAAATCAGCGATACGTTTAGCATCGCGCGCTTTTTGTTGAGCGGTGGATAAAGAAACAATAGCTAAGGTTGCCAATAAACCGATGATCGCGATAACGATCAATAACTCGATTAAGGTAAACCCTTGATTGGTTTTACGAGCCTTCATCATAAGGTGTAATTATTAATAATTTTTTTAATTAAGATAAAATGAGTATACCATATAATAAAAAACTAAGCAACCGAGGTGGTGGCATTATAGATTGGCGTTAAAATACCGGTAACCATGAAACCGGCACCAATGCCCAAAATAATAATAATCAACGGTTCAATTAAACTGGTTAGTACAGCAATGGCGGCATCCACTTCTTTATTGTAGAAATCACCCAATTTACTCAAAATATCGTCTAAGCGGCCGGTTTCCTCCCCCACGCTTACCATCTGCGTTAAAATTGGTGGAATCACATCTTGGTGCACAAACACGCTAGAAATGGAATTACCGGATTCCACTTCGTGAATCGTCCGCTGAATAATTCCACGATAAACGGCATTATCCACAATGTCACCCACAATACCCAACGAGGTTGGTAAAGTTACACCGCTCGCCAACAAATTAGATAAGCTGATACAAAACCGACTAAGGGTAATGCGCTGGTAAATTGGACCCAAAATTGGCAATCTAATTTTTAGATAATCAAAAGCATAATTCCCGTTTTCAGTGCGCACATACAGCACAACCCCAGTAATGCCAACTATTAACACCAACAAGATCAGCCACCAATCATTCATCATAAAATCACTAATGCCCATTAACACGCGGGTGGTTAAAGGCAAGGTGGCGCCGTTCTGCGTAAGAATGCCGGTTAGTTGCGGCAAAACATACACCATCATCACCACGCCTACCACACCCATAACACTAATAATGAAAGCCGGGTAAACCATGGCACCACGCACTCGGCTGCGTAACGAGTAATCTTTTTCTTTTTGATTAGCTAAATAATCCAGCACTTTATCCAACCGACCGGTGGTTTCGCCGGAACGCACCATGTGAATAAAAAATTGATCAAAGATTTTTGGATACTTCATTAAGGCCTGCGATAATTTTGCGCCGCCATCAACATCGGAAGCAATATCGGCAATCACCACTTGAAAATATTCATTTTTGGTCTGCCGGGTTAACGCCCGCAACGAGCGCACTACCGGAATGGTGGCACCAATCATCACCGCCAATTGCCGAGAAAAAAACGTAATTTCTTTGACCGATACCCGATACACCTGTTGCCGAAACCACTCCACAATATTGGTATCTGACTTGGCTTTTAACGACAATACAATCAATTGCCGTTCGCGCAGTTCATCGGTGGCGGTATCATAACTGGAAGCTTCCACCGTTCCTTTAATGGCTTGGCCTTCACTGTTTTTTGCGGTGTAAGAAAAATGTGGCATAGTGGCAGGTTACATGGTTTGTAATTCGCGGGCGGATTGTTCAAACGTCACCATATCATCGTTTCGACCATTTTCCAAGATGAGGGCGACTTTATCAAATGAATCATGCCGCAAAAAATTAACGACCGCCGGATTGGTTTTGATAACTTCGGCCTCTTGCATTAATGTGCCGGCTGCGGTGCTGCGCAAACGCACTGCCACACCAACCTGAAGGACACTGGCTAGCTGCTCACGAATAGCTGTATGTTCACTGGCGTTAAAGGTATTAACCATGCGTTCAAAAGCCGACCGCAACGTTGTGGCGGTTAATTCACAAAATACCAATTTCCCCATGGTCGCGAGTTGCAAAACAATGCGTATATTTGCGGCATCCAATGGGGCAGACACCATAATGGTATCTACATCCTCGTGCGTCACAAACTCTAAAGCCGCCGATAAATCCGGCAAATCATCGCCCAAACTGATTTGTTCAATCATTGATTTATCGTCAACAAAATTATGCTCAACCGGATCTTCAAACGTAACAATATGTTCCTGTCGCGTTTGATTTAATTCCTCAATTAAACCCGCTAACAGAGTAGATTTACCACTACCGTGATCGCCTGCCACAATTACCAAACCGCTTTGTAAATTAGTAATGTCACGCACCGCTTTCACTACCATTAAACGACTCAAGGGCAAAATTTGGTCCGGAATATAACGGAAACTCACTGCGATATGGCCATTTTGCATATAGCAATGAACTTTATAGCGAGCATGGCCCTTAAAGCTATGGGTAAATACCAAGCTCTTTTTTAAGGCAAACTGTCTGGCTTGCTCATCCGACAACATCGACAATACTATATTTTGAATGAAAGCGTTATTCAAAATTTCCTCGTTGGGAATGGAAACAATCTTATCGCCAATGCGTAAATTGGGCGGGGCCGCTAAGGTTAAATGCAAATCCGAAGCCTTATATTCCGACAAGGTGGACAGTAACTTGGTGAAGCGCAATTCGTTACTACTATCCAAGGCTATTGGCATAGAATTATTTTGTGGCGTTCCACACTTCTTCTAAAGTGGTTAAACCGCGAAACACTTTAATTAAACCGTCTTGGCGGACACTAAAAACACCTTGCCGAACATATTCGGCCGCCACTTTTACGCTATCATTAATGCTGCCATCGCCAATTAATTGTTGTAGGGTTGGAGTATTTTCTAACACTTGGCAAATACCAATTCGACTATGGTAACCGGTATTTTCGCAATGGGCGCAACCTTGGCCGCGATAAATTTTATACGGCGGTAAGAGTGAAACATCATGCGGTAAAAAATGTATGGGCATGCCTTTTATTTCGGCCGCGATTTCTTCGGCTTGGCTGGCTTCGATTGGTACTAATTGTTTGCAATGCTGACAAATGCGCCGCACTAAACGTTGGGCCACAATAACATTTAAAGCGCTACTGATTAAAAACGCCTCCACCCCCATATCCAGCAAACGCGGAATGGCGCCAAAGGCATCGTTAGTATGTAAAGTGGAAAGTACTTTATGACCGGTTAACGCAGCATGAATTGCTAATTCCGCTGTTTCGTTATCGCGGATTTCTCCCACCATGATAATATCCGGATCTTGCCGCAATACCGAACGCAAACCGTTGGCAAAGGTTAAACCAATTTCCGGACGCATCTGCGATTGCGCAATGCCGGGTAAATTATATTCAACCGGATCTTCCAAAGTAATAATGTTTACGCCTTCCTGATTTAAAATAGATAACATGGAATAAAGCGTGGTACTTTTACCAGAACCGGTTGGGCCGGTTACTAATATTAAACCGTGCGGTTGCTTCATTTGCTTGAGCAGACGGCTTAAATTACGGTCCGTAAAACCCAAATCTTCCAAACTAATGATACTTTTTGAGGTATCCAAAATACGCATTACCACCTTTTCGTTATCCAAGAGCGGTAAAGTGGAAACCCGAAATTCAATATCACGATTTTCGTAGCGCATTTTGAAACGTCCGTCTTGCGGCAACCGGGTTTCATCCAACTTCATATTGGCCAACACTTTAATGCGCGCCACCAAAGATTTGTGCACTTTAATCGGCAACACCAGTGATGTATGTAAAATGCCGTCCACCCGGTAACGTACCCGGCTTTCTTTACTAACCGGCTCTATGTGCACATCCGAAGCGGCGCCCTCGATAGCGTGTTTCAAAATCACCGAGATCATTTTAGAAACTGGAGCGGTTTTAACCACTTCGGTTTGCGGCCCGGTTTCACCAATGGCATCGCCCAATTCTACGTCGGTTACATCGGCACTGGCCAAAGCCGCTTGCACCTCGGAATTCAAACTTTCGTATTGACGTAAAATATGTTTAACCGATTGCGGAGTGGCGCTAAAATATTGAAAACGTAATTTCTGTTGCCGACCAATAAAATCTAACACCTCCACGGCGCGATAATCTTCTGGTGTAACACAGGCCACACTAACTATCCCTTCGCGTAATTGAAAAGGCACCAGCTGATAATTATCGGCTACATCAGCCGGAATTAAACGCAGCACATCGACCGGAATTTGCTGTTCGGTTAAATCGACATATTGAATATTTAACGCTTCGCCTTTGGCTTTGGCTAATTGTTCCGCCGTCACCATGCGCTGATTTTCCAGCCACGTTAGTACATTCTGTTGCGTCGTTTTGGCTTGCGCAATTCCAGCCAGCTGTTGATCGGACAACAGTTGTTGGGCTTGCAATCGTTCGATGACGGATGAAACAAAATCAGTTGCCATTGGTGATACGTTCACTGGCCTCTTGATCGCCGGAAACAAACGGCGCCGTATTGCCGTAACGACTAATGTTTAGTGTTTGACTGGATTCATTGCCGGCTGCATCAATTGCCGTGACGGTATAATAATAATTCACCGCCGGTTCAACTGTGGTATCAACTAATTGTGTTACATCGGGTGTGACGCTCTGAATATTAACACCAACTGTACCAGGTTCAGTGGAACGATAAATATTTATTTTATCAACATCTGCGTCGATGATGGATTCCCAAGTAACCAGTAACCCAGTTTCGGTTTTACTATCATACTGCTGTACCTGCACCCAGCGTGGCCCCCGAGGAGCGCTTTCGTCGGTTGGAATTACCGAAAACACATCGGTCATGTCCGAATAACTTGCCGCGGCTGCACCATTTTCATCCGGCAAGGTACGATACGAACGCAGGGTATAGTAGTAAGTTGTACCATTCTCAACCGCTTCATCAAAATACTCACCCTGTTGCAGTGTTTGGGTGGTTAAAAGTTCCATGTCTTTGAGCGGTTTATCTGGTGTTTCGGTTGATCGATAAATTTCTACTCCGGTATAGGTTTGCCCATTGGCCGATTGCCAGCGCAGCACCACGCTGCTGCCAATTTTTGTATTGTATACAACCACATGAGTTGGTGGTAATGGCTCCGGATAACGATCGGCCACTCCCGTTGCCTGGATTCCGGTTTGCGAAGAAACATTTGATGATAAATTAAGCCATTGTAACGATTTAACGCCATCAACCGTAACTTGCTTAATCACTTCCGGTAACGCTATATCCAAGTTCACTTGCGCCGATTGCAGTTGCAACGAACGATTTTGTAAAAATACCGATGCCACAATATAAATGGCTGCGTTCAAAAATAAAACAACCAGCAAAATGACGATGTAACGATACGAAGTTTTTTTACGGCGCAGTTTCATGGGGTTTGAATTTTCTGGTAGGTTTTAAGAATCAACGTTAAATCGCTGGTGCCTGGTGCAAACACCACCTGCTCCAAATTCATTAAATGACGCTGTTCTTCGATGTGTTGCAAAACCTGTTTAAAATCGCCGTAACTCATGGTTGTTGGGTTTGCCTCCGTTTGACCAGTTTGGCCCGGTGCCGTTTCTACTGATGCGCTTACAGTAATAGAAACAATTTGATAAACCTGATTAAG
>CAYYTZ010000042.1:8242-9101 GCA_964474735.1 uncultured Gammaproteobacteria bacterium
TGCTCGGTGGTGGTGGTAGTGGTGGCGGTTGGTATTGCGGCTGGCTCTTCGGACTCGTTGGAAGTTGCACCCAAAGTTGAAACATTGACATTTTGAATAATTAAGCCGGTATCCTTAAATAACTGATCAACTTCTGTAAACACATCGGCAGCGGTGTAATCTTCCGGCAACACCACTGGCAAATCTTGCAACAAACGGTGATCCAAGGCCGTATAATTTGTTTGCATGGTTTTTAAATCCTGCAAATATTGTTCGCGTTGCGCAATTGTAGATACTAATTGATCGTGCTGTAATACACCGGAATTTTGCAAAGAAATATATTGATGCGCAAATAACCCCTGCCAAAATATAACGCCAACCAGCGCGAACACTCCCAGCGCCCAATACCGGTAATAGCGGCTGATGATTGAATTAAATAAATCGGTGCGTTTACTCATAGCGATAAAAATCAGAAGTAGAGAGTAATAATTCCGGCTTTATGTGCAGACTGACTGTAAAATGTACCAAACTGCTTGGCGCACTGGTTGCGGTTTGGCTTTCTGAAGTAGTTTGACTGTCCGTAGTAGTGGTAGTTGTGTCGGAATCGGTGCTGGTACCAGAATCGGTGCTGGCAGTTTCTGTATTATCAGAACGATTAGCGGTATTCACTTCAACCGATTCAACCACATCACCGGCAGCTCGAAAAGCGTTTATTTGATGAGTTACGGAGGCGAAATCCGGCGCTACGCCCACCAAATTCATCGTCCCGTCACTGCTTCCGCTAAAATCTGAAAAATAGACATCTGGTAAGGTGCGCTGTTCCAAAAAAGCAAACCAATTTGTCCAATAAATATGCCGCCCCAATAAATCATTTAGAGTT
>CAYYTZ010000043.1:0-8949 GCA_964474735.1 uncultured Gammaproteobacteria bacterium
ATAGTAATGGAGATTTTTATACTTATATCAATGGCCGCTTAATTGAAGCTTTCCCTTCCGATTATGATGGTGGTTGGACTGGTTCAATGAAGAATTATTTGGACGTTTTACAGCAGGCGAAAGATCCTAGTATTGTGATTGTTAATACGGTGGCGAATTCAGCGGACGATTCAAATTATCGGTTAATGCGTTATAATCTGACCTCAACATTAATGGGTGATGGTTTTGCCAGTTTTGATCAATCAGTTGATTCGCACAGTTCTTTGTGGTGGTACGATGAATACAGTGTGGCCTTGGGGTCGCCTTTAGCTGACGCCTACAATGTAAAAACTAATGCCGGTGGTGAATGGGCCGCTGGAGTATGGCGACGTAATTTTGACCGCGGTATTGTGATGATAAATTCTACCGATCAAACTCAAAATATAATCTTAGAAGATGGTTTTGAAAAAATTCTTGGTACTCAAGATACGGCAGTGAATAACGGAAAAATTGTCGGCAGTGTCAAAATTGCTGCTCATGATGGAATAATTTTGCAGGGCAGAATTGCTCAGGTAGTAGATGCGCCATATAGTAACGGTACTTATGCGAAAGTATTTGACGCGAGTGGCAACACTTTGCGAAATTCTTTTTTTACGTACAACGCGGCATATGGCGGCGGCGATACCGTAGTGTATCTTTCGGACATTGATACCACAGTGGTAGCAGGAGAAACTTACGTTACAACTTATAAGGGCACCAGTCAGATTGCCCAATTTGCTCCTTACGGCACCAGCTATAACAGTGGTGTAAATATTGACGTAGATCGACTCGACGGCGCAAAAAAAGGTTATCGAATTGTCACTGGTACCAAAGATCACGGCGCGCAGGTGCGCATTTACAGTTTACGTGGTCAGTTGATTAATCCGGGTTGTTTTCCTTATGGCACTGCCTTTGCCGGAGGAGTGAATGTAGCAATTGGTGACGTGCTAACAAAACATCGTGGTACGGAAATTGTGGTTGGGGCGGGCGAGGGCGGCGGTCCGCAAGTCCGGGTGCTTGATAATAATTGTAAAATAGTGCAATCTGGTTTTTTTGCTTATGACCAAAATTTGCGTACCGGAGTAATGGTGGCAGCCGGTGATGTGGATAATGATGGAAAAGATGATATAGTAACTATTCCTGGTAAAGGAGGAGCGCCGTTTATTCGTACCTTTAGCGGGAAAGGCCAAGCGCTGCAGCCCGGTTTTTATGCGTTTGATAAATCTAATACCAGTGGAGCGCAAATTGCGGTAAGTGATATTGATGGTGATGATAGTAACGAATTAATCGCTATGTCGTACTCGATCTTTAACGAATAATATGCAGTGGTGGCATCATACTAAACGAATCTCGCACACAGCCGCTAAACATACTAGCCGGATTTTATTTCCGTATCTTTGGCATTTTGCTACCGATGAATATAAAGACCAGCATCATCATTTAATTGTTGACAGCATTTTATCGCTCTTTATTTTGTTTTTACTAGCGGGTAACTGTATTTTAGCTGTGTGGTTTTATACATTTTCAATTTATCCGGAAGTTGAAGTAAAATTATCAACGCCAACGGTGGTTATTAGCGGTAGTGATTTAACCATGACTACAGAATTAACTTCTGTAAATAAACCAATAACCAATGTCAGCTTAAAATTAGTTGTACCAGCCGGTCTTACCATTTCCTCAGACACAAATTGGCAGTGGGGTCGTTTAGCCGCCGGAACTAAACAAGTACAAACTGTCAGTGGCTATTTTTCCGGTACAGTCAGGAAGCCATATCGAATAATTGCCGTCTATGAATACAATTATTACGGGCAAAAATATTCAGGCTTTAGTACAGTTGAATTTGCCGTTCATACTTCAAGTTTAGAAGTAGTTGCCAATGTGCCGGAACAGATATTAAACCAAGAATCATTTACTTGGACAGTTGAATACCATAATAGTTCACTGATTGAACGTAAAGATGTTTGCATTCAACTTGATATTCCAGCCGGTTTTAATATGGAAAAAAGTTCGGTAGAAATTATTGATGGAAAAATTAGTCTGCCCAGTGTTCCGCCTCAAAGCGGTGGTGAAATTTCTATCACCGGATCATTTAAAAACGCGCTGGGTGAGGGTTCTCATGTTATTGGTGTACGTGGTATTGACGAATGTTCCGCTAAGCAATATGAGCAAATTGCTTTAAGTTCACCCATTCAGGTACTAACTCCACGTTTAGCGATTACCACCACCGGACCAACGGTTTTAAATGTTGGTGATACCGGGCGGTACACGGTGCGCTATACCAATACCGGCGATACCACCTTAAGTCAGGTTCAAATTACCAGTCAATTGCAAAATTTTAACGGGCATTATCGTTCGCTGATTTTATCTGGTGGCGGTACCAATGCAGGCGATACTTTAAATTGGTCCGATGCTAACTTAGCACCCGGCGAAACGCGTTACCAAACTTTTTCCGTAGGAACCAATAGTGCCATGCGTGAAAAAAATGTTGCCATGACATATTCTGCCAAGGCGACGGCGGAAATTGCCGATTTAGGCGTGACAACCTATACACCAATTATCCAAGGTGCTAGTACAAAATTTAATTCAACACTCAATTTTAGTACGGTGGCGCGCTATACTAGTACCACTGGGGAACAGCTTGGTTATGGACCATACCCGTTGCGCGCTTGGAATGTTACCGCCTTGCGCGTGTTCTGGCAGGTAGAAGATTTTACCAACGATCTTTCGAATGTCACAATAAAAACCACCTTGCCGGCTCAAGTTGAGTGGACGGGCCATAGTGCCGTGACTGAAGGTGGTGCCATGACTTATGATGCGGCCACGCGCACTGTGACGTGGCACACTGGATCGATTCCTAGTTTTGCCCATGCCCAAGGCGCTAGTTTTGAAGTGCGCATTTTACCCAACAGTGATCAAGTGGGAAAGGCCATTAATATTACTAACGACACTACTTTTACAGCCCGTGATAGTTTTACTGGTGTGGTGTTAAGCCGTTTCGCGCCCGCTTTACGTACGCCAGCTATTGAACCAGAAGAATAAATAACCATGATTATTAGCTGCATTATTGTTACCAAAGATCGGCCAGATGATTGCCAACGGTGCTTGGCGAGTTTGCGCGCCCAGAGCCGGGTGCCGGATCAAATTATTGTGGTTGAAGGCGGAAAGGCTCAGCTGGCGGATAAAACCGGGATTAAATTAATTTTTTCTGTACCGGGGATTACCAAACAGCGTAATGTGGCTAGGCGGCAGGTGCGGTCAGACTGTGATGTGGTGGTTTATCTTGATGATGACACAGTTTTATCGAATGACGTATTGAGTAAAGTTGAGCAAGATTTTATAGAACATACTAAGATGATTGGTTTAACTGGAAAAATTTCTGGTGAAGCGCCGCACTACGACGCGAAAAAGTTTTTTGGCAAACTGCTGGGGTTATATACCAGCCAGCCATATGGGATTTCTTGGGGTTTGTTTAATATCATAAATACTGTAACTCAAACCCAACCAGTACAATGGTTACCGGGAGCGTTTATGTGTTATCGCTGGTCAGCGGTGCGTGAGATAATATTTGATGAATGGTTTAGTGAATATGGTTTGGGCGAAGATTTTGATTATAGTTTACGCGTAGCAACAGTGGGGGAATTGTGGGCCGATCCTAACATTAAGGTTGAACATTGGCATTCTGCCGTTGGGCGTAATTGGCAGAAATTTGGCTATATGCGCATCGTTAATCGGTGTTATCTTTATAATAAATTTTTTCGAGGTAAATACTGGTTGTGGTTTGGTATGTGGTGGGCTAACGGCTGGCTAATCATAATAAACGCCTGGCGTGGTCTAATTTCTGATCGCTATATGGCGGAATGGTATGGCGAAATCCGGGCGCTTTTGCACCTAAAATAAGGCCAAAAACGCATTAAAAATCGGCCTAATCTCCGCCTAATCTCCGCTCTTGACAGCAATCATAACGTGTGATACATTAGCTCGTTATGAAAGTTGTATTTATTGGTCAAAAAGGAATCCCCAGTTTAGCCGGTGGTGTCGAGCGCCACGTGGAAGAGTTAGCTGTGCGTTTGGCCAAGGAACCAGTTACTGACGTGGTTGTTTATACCCGACCTTGGTATACCGCTAAAAAATTGGCTGAACATAATGGTGTGCGCTTAGTTAGCTTGCCATCTTTGCATAGTAAACATTTAGATGCCATTTCACATACATTTATCGCGGTTTTGCACGCGGCTTTTATTGAGCGGCCGGATATTATTCATATTCACGCGGTTGGACCGGCTTTGTTGACAGGGTTAGCTAGGGTTTTACGCCCTAAGGCGAAAGTGGTGGTCACGTTTCATTGTATCGATCGCCAGCATCAAAAATGGAGCAAACCAGCTAAACTGATGTTATGGTTGGGTGAGTGGATGGCTATGAAATTTGCACATGAAGTAATTACGGTATCAAAGAATCTTAAACAATACGCTTACGAGGTTTATGGTCGAACCACGACTCATATTCCTAATGGTGTGGCGGAAATGACTTTGCAATCTGCTAGTATTATTGAGCAGCAATTCGGTCTGCAAGCTAACACCTATATATTAATGGTGTCGCGTTTGGTGCGGCATAAGGGTGCTCATCATTTAATTAAAGCTTATGAGCAGCTGACCACGAATAAAAAGTTGGTTATTGTGGGAAATTCCGCTTTTACCGAAGATTATGAGGCAGAAATCAAAGTGCTGGCCAAGGATAATCCAAATATCATTTTTACTGGCTTACAAACCGGTAAAACCTTAGCCGAACTATACTCAAACGCCTATTTATTTGTGTTGCCTTCAGAATCAGAAGGGCTACCTTTAGTATTGCTGGAAGCTGGTGCTTACGGTAAAGCGCTGTTAGCTTCAGATATTCCGGCGAATTTAGAAATTGTGGAAGCGGCCGGTTTAAGTTTCGAAAATACTAACGTTGAAGATCTTAAATTAAAATTAGAAGAGTTGCTGCAAAATCCAGAAGCAGTTAAATTGTTGGGTAAACAAGCCCGACAGGTTGTGTTAACACATTATCATTGGAATGATATCACCAAAAAAACGGTGGAGTTGTATCGCGATCTGTTGATGTGCTACACTCCTCAATGTGTTCAAATTCCCGACCAAATTTCCCACCCAATTCGCTAAGTTTGTTGTAGTCGGTCTTTGTAATACCGCCATTGATTTTGCGGTGTACATTGTGTTAACCCGAGGTTTACATTGGTTTTCCGATCATTTAGTAGTGGCCAGCGTGGTTTCTTTTTTGTGCGCATCGATAAATAGTTACTTGCTAAATAAACGTTGGACTTTCACCAATCAACGGCGCGATCACCATGTTTTATTGGTGAAATTTTTTGTTGTTACTGGATCAAGTTTTGTTTTGTATTCAATGGCTTTTGCCTGGTTGGTCAGTTTAGGTTTTTATGATTTATTGGTGAAATTTGTTTTAATTGGGTTTATTGTGGTCTGGAATTTTGTGTTGTCTAAACTGTGGGTGTATACTAAAAGGTAACTATGGTCAAACATGCAATTTTCGATAAAAAAAATGTTTTGGTAATTGGGGGCGCCGGTTTTATCGGTTCCCATTTATGTGACGAATTGGTTCGTTACAATAAAGTTATATGTATAGATAACTTTATTACCGGGCGGGTGCAAAACATTGAGCATCTTTTGGGTAATGAAAATTTTGTGTTTATTAAATTTGATGCCAGTCAACCGTTTGATTTAACGACATTTCCTGAATTAGAAAAATTTCAAATTCAATTTCAAGGTGTGCAAGAAGTTTTTAACTTGGCCACCCCAACCAACAAACATAATTTTGAACAGAATGTTTATCATACGCTGTTGTCGAATTCATTTGTGGTACGTAACAGTTTGGAGATTGCTCGACAGTATCAAGCTAAATATATGTTTACCTCGTCTTCGGCTGTATATGGCGACCCATTAAAAGAACAAGAATTATTTGCGGAAGATTATTGGGGTTATGTTAACCCAATCAGCTCACGGAGTTGTTACAATGAAGGTAAGCGTTTTGCGGAGAGTTTTGTCTTTAGCTTTGGCAAACAGTTTGGCCTGGACGTAAAAGTGGCGCGCATTTTTAATACTTACGGGCCTCGGATGGCCATTAATTCCGGTCGCATGATTCCGGATTTTGTTTTAGCCGCCGCGGAGGGTAAAGACTTGCTGATTTACGGTGACGGTTCGGAGTCTGATACCTATTGCTATATTAATGATACGATGGATGGCATTATGAAATTAATGAACTATCAAGTGGTTGGTCCGGTTAATTTAGGCAGTCCAGAGCGCTATTCAATGCTGGATATTGCAAAAAAAATTATTTCGTTTACGGAATCGCGTTCGCAAATAAAATTTGCTGATGCCTTGCCGAATTTAACTAAACCGGGCGTGGCTGATATTCGTAAAGCCAAACAGCGCTTAGGTTGGTTTCCGGTGGTGGCACTGGACGAAGGATTACGCCGAACGGTAGCAGATATGCTAGGGAGCCGAGTGTTGACATATGCATCGATGGATCAACGCCGTAGTTTGACATAAAAGGATCTTTCTTTTATAGTTAGCGTCGTTCTATGAAGATTGCAGTCATTGGTACAGGCTATGTCGGCCTCGTTACAGGAGCTTGTTTAGCAGACATCGGACATGATGTTACTTGTGTTGATATTGATGAAGAAAAGGTTAGCCGTTTACGCCGTGGTGAAGTACCAATTTTTGAGCCAGGTTTGGAGCAAGTTGTCCATCATAACGTGCAGTCTGATCGTTTGCGTTTTACTACGGATATTGCCGATGCTGTACCAGACGCCGCGGTGGTATTTATTGCGGTTGGTACCCCAGCCGCCGATAACGGTACGGCTGATTTGAAGTACGTTTTTGCGGCCGCCGATGCCATTGCGCAACACTTGAAAAAATTTACTGTCGTGGTAGATAAGTCCACTGTACCGGTTGGCACGGCCAGGCAAGTAGCCGAACGAATTAAACAATATTATTTGGGTGAGTTTGCCGTGGCATCGTGTCCGGAATTTTTACGAGAAGGTTGTGCGGTTGATGATTTTTATGCGCCCGATCGAATTATTATTGGTGTTGATACGGATAAAGCCAGCGATATCTTACTAGATGTATTTAA
The DNA here is from genome assembly GCA_964474735.1 of uncultured Gammaproteobacteria bacterium. GTDB lineage: Bacteria > Patescibacteriota > Patescibacteriia > UBA9570 > UBA9570 > UBA9570. The sequence goes on from CAYYTZ010000043.1 coordinate 7,159, forward strand.
ATCGATTCGTGGTCAAAAAGTTATTACCTCGGTGGAGTCGGCCGAATTGATTAAATATGCGTCCAACGCTTTTTTAGCCACAAAAATTTCTTTTATTAATGAAATTGCCCAAATTTGTGAACGTACCGGTGCCGATATCGAAGAAGTGGCCTACGGCATTGGTTTAGATCATCGGATTGGTCCAAAATTTTTGAAAGCGGGAATTGGTTGGGGTGGATCCTGTTTCCCCAAAGACGTGGCGGCGTTAGACCAAATGGCTGGTGCCTCGGGTTATGATTTCCGTCTACTGGAAGCAGTGATTGAAGTTAATCGTAATCAACGCACACATTTTATCGATAAAGTCGAACAGTATTTTGGGGGAAATATTTCCGGTAAACGTTTTGCTGTGTTGGGTTTGGCTTTTAAAGACAATACCGACGATGTACGTGAATCGGCTGCACTAGACATTATTCAACAATTGATTCAGCGGCAGGCTCAAGTGGCCGCTTTTGATTATCAGGCGACAGATAATGCGCGGCGGCTATTGCCGGAAACGGTTGAATATGTTGCGGATCCGTATGCTGCAGCAAAGCAAGCCGACGCCATACTATTAGTGACCGAATGGAAAGAATTTCAAGAACTAGATTGGGCGAAATTAAAAACTTTACTCAAACAGCCTGTCGTATTTGATGGACGAAATTTACTCAAAACCAGCATGATGCGAGAATTAGGTTTTAATTATTATTCAGTCGGTTGTCCGACGCAACGGTCATGAAACTAATTGTTACAATTCCGTGCTACAACGAAGATGAAAATTTAGGTACGGTCATTCGCGAAATTCCGCGGACATTGCCAGGGGTGGATCGGATAGAAGTTTTAGTGCTCAATGATGGTTCAACCGATAAAACCGTTGAGGTGGCTAAAGCGGCCGGCGCTGATTATATTTTTTCTCATCCAAAAAATTTAGGGCTCGCCAGATCTTTCCAGCATGTATTATGGGAAGCGGTGTGTCATGATGCCGATATTATCGTAAATACCGATGGTGATAATCACTATGATCAATCAAAAATTGGCGAATTGATTCAACCTTTATTGGCCGGTGAGGCCGACATTGCCATTGGATCACGTAAAATTCTTAATACTAAAAATCGGTTTTTAAATAAATTTGGTAGTTTTGTGATGACAAAGTGGGCTGGTTTGCCAAAATATGATGTTTCTACCGGCTTTCGGGCGTATAGCCGAGAAGCGGCTTTACGTATAAGCGTCTATTCTACACATACTTATGTTCATACGACATTATTATCCGCTCAGGATTTGGGCTTAGTGATGAAGGAAATACCAATTGCCGATCGGACAGTAGAGCGACCATCGCGCTTAATTAAAAATGTACCTAGTCATATTTGGAAAGCCGGTTGGAATATTGTACGAAATATCGTTATTTTTAGACCGTTACGTTTTTTTGGGGCGCTGGGTTTAGGGTTAACTTTACTGGGTTTGTTACCGGTTATCAGATTTCTGTATTATTACATTGCCGGTACCGGAAGTGGGCATCTACAATCAATTGTGATTGGAGTGATGTTTATTATTTTGGGATATATTAATATTGTGTTGGGCTTGTTGGGATCGTCGATTGGTTGGCATCGTAAAGTAACTGAAGAAGTTTTGTATCGAGTGAAGAAAATAGAGTTGCATCTTAAATAGGTCGTATGGTGTCTTTAGTGTGCTCGGAGTCATCCTTTCGCTAAACGTATAACTAAGTCGCTCAAGGATTGACTCCTGCGCACACTAGTGAGCGACGCAAGGCACTTCCCC
>CAYYTZ010000044.1:0-8939 GCA_964474735.1 uncultured Gammaproteobacteria bacterium
AGCCTGTATAGCTCCTTCATCCGCAATCGTTCCCGTAATTCTATCTAAGGCAATGGAAGTCATGTCTTGAACAATACTAAAATCTGCTTCCGCCATAGAGTGATCGCCGGAAAATTGGGTGGCTGATGAATATATTACATGAATGGCACCGGTATAAACTGGCATCGCATCGCCACCAATAGTGGAGATCCAATTTCGTTGTCCAATTACTAAATCTTTATAACCATCATCATTCATATCGGTTACAATGCTTTTCCAAGTACCATAGAAACCATCCCAGTTGCTCTCATCATTTTTTGGACCATACCAAAGAGCATCATATATATCCGATAAATTATATGTTCCAGAAGCAGGCATATTTTCCCCATATATTAAAACTACTCCGCCTTCCTCATATTGGAAATTATCATCAGAATTATAATCGTATAAATGAGCTGTGATCAACAAATCATCTTTTCCGTTATTATCAATATCTCCCATGGCAAAAGTATTTGTACCCGTTGAATCATCTAAATCCATATCAACAAGGGGCTGATATGTATACGCTATATCCCCGGAAAATCTAGTTGCCGAGCCGTAAGTAACACGCATATCAGTAGAGGTTTGATGGACTATGTCTCCATACCCATCGCCATTCAAATCGCCAATTGCACCCTTAATATAAAATATACCTGCGGTAGCATCAGCTAAACTTGCATCAGTCTGGGTAATTCCAGCTATTGAACCGTAAAATAGGTTGCCAAAAACTAATAAATCATCATAACTATCGGCGTCTAGGTCTCCTACTGATATATTAGAACTGGACAGTTCACCACCGACATAATTTCCTGAAATACTATCGTCAAAATTTGTCATGGTAGTGTTCGCCACGGTATCGTCATATGTCCCGGCTGTTAATGGACCAACAAATATTTCTGCTTTTGGATCAGTTCGATATGCTATCAGGTTTGTATAATAACCAGACCCAACTACTAAATCATCTACTCCATCGCCGTTAAAATCGCCAGCACCCATAGCCGAACCGAAGGCCTGATCAACAACTGTACCGTTTATTATTACATCAGCCGTATCGCTGAATGGTTCAGAGGTAGTTACAGTGTCACTACTACCAAAATAGATATATACTACTCCTTTAGAAAATCCAGTAATTTCGTTAACCGTCAGTTCGATGTCATATTGCGGATTACCTACTGCTATATCGTCTATACCATCGCCATTGAAATCACCGGTAATTACTTTGGCATTTAAATTTTTATACGTACTCCAATCCCCTTCTTCGTAATATCTGGGAAAAGCACCAGTATCAATGGTAAATGCATTAGTCATTAATGGCATTACAATAAAAAGTACCAAGTTTAAACTAAGTACCTTAATTAATGATATAAATTTCATGTTAATGTTTATTTATAATAGATATCAATTATAATTCAAAATATACTATTTATAAATAATTTTTCAAAGCTTGGTATAAACGTGCAAAGTAGTTTTTCCCCGCCGCACTTGGTGATAAGAAAAAGCCGGATCTTCCGGTAAAGCAAACATATTTAGCGCAATAACACACTTAGTTTTACATTCCTTTTTAAGTTTGGGCAACATTTTTTTTCCAAACGCCGGTACCCACCAACCTATTACAGCATCAACTTTAGTTAAATCGTATGTAAACATATCACCCACCATAAGCTTGGGATGATTTCGCCAAAACCAACTACGCCACTTAGCCATACGCACTAAACTTGGATTAATGTCTATACCGATTAATTCGGCCTTCGGTCGCACGTGTGCCATGGCTGCCAACAATGTTCCGGTACCGCATCCTAAATCAACAATCTGCTGCGTTTGAGTTAATTCCGGTAAGCGCGCTAACAATTTAGCGGCCGGCTGACTAATTGGCACATAGGGCAATGTTTGACGAGCAAATATTATAACCGGAAATAAACGGATAATAATATATAATAAGTATATCAATAGTAAAAAATGAATTGCTAAATATAGAACGATTGGTAAACTTGGCATAAAAAGAATATATCACATTTAGCATGAAAAGTCATGTTTTATACATATTTTGCTTCTAAATAGCCAAAAATGTAGTCGCTCTTGACAAGTTATAACTATGTGATACGTTTAGCTGTTCTTTTGGTCATTAATGGGAATAGGGCTAAAGGAACGCAACAAAATTTATACTAATATGGCGTTACCGATTGAACAACAAATCAATGCTTTGATTCGTGGGCATTCAAATATTCTTGTTTGTCTACCAGCCAATCCTTCAACTGATGCGATTGCCTCTGGCTTAGCGATACACAGTGTTTTACAAAAAATGGGCAAAAAGGCCAAGGTGGTGGCAGCTGGTTTTGCATTACCGGATAATCACCGTTTTTTGCCAAAAAGCGATGCTATTGAACATGAGCTGACTGCCTTGAAAAAGTTTATAATTTCGGTTGATGTATCGCGTACCGCTGCCGATGATATTCAATATGATATTAAGGATAAACGCCTCAATATCTATTTAACGCCAAAGAATGGTTACTTCGAGACCCGCGATGTTTCCACCTCATCTAGTGATTATGAATTTGACCTGATTATTGTATTAGATAGTCGCGATCTGGTTAGTTTGGGAAAAATTTTTGAAGATAATGCTGAATTTTTTCACCACACACCATTAATAAATATTGACCATCAGCCGGCCAATGAACAGTATGGTGAAGTTAATTTAGTACATGTTACGGCCACCAGTATCTCTGAAATCATCTTTGAATTATTAGAACATCTTGACGGTAACTTGCTTGATGAATACATGGCGACCCATTTGCTGACTGGCATTATTTCAAAAACCAAGTCATTTAAAACTAATACTGTCACGCCACGCTCTTTAGCGATTGCGAGTCATTTGATTTCTTCTGGGGCACGCCGTGAAGATATCGTTAAAAATCTCTACCAAACCAAGACCTTACAATCATTGAAACTCTGGGGCCGGGCTTTATCTCAATTACAAGCCGATCCGGATAAAAAAATTGTCTGGTCTTTATTGCAGCAAAATGATTTTTCCGAAACCAATACTACTGCTACTGATTTGGAACAAGTCATTGATGAATTAATTGTGAATACACCGGATGCGCAAAACGTCTATTTAGTTTACGAGCAAACGAATACTAATGGCCAAACCGAAATTCAATCTATCATCGCAGCGGCTCCCTATATTAACTCCAATACGGTGTTCCGTGATTGCAATCCGATTGGTTCGGATAATTTTTGTACCATTACAGTTCCAGTTTCTACTATGATTGCGGCGCAACGCCTGATCCATGATCGCTTGCGCGCCTTAGTGAAATAAAAGGTGAAATAAAATTTCCCGACTAGACGGTTGTTATCTACGGTTACGAGTCGTCTCCCGCGCTTACCCGTGGCCACTCGCCGGAAAATGTTGTATGATAACGATAATATTATGGTACAACGGATCGAAGATTTAATTGCCTTAAACCGGCAAACCAAAAACACCTCAGCTTCCACCACGGCTGCGAAAAAAGTTTTAATGGGTGGTAATCGACCAATGGCTGATGAAGACAACCCCGCCTTTAAATTGGATGAAAAAATGCACGATATTGAGTTGCAAAAACTGGAAGAGGTTTGTCAAAAAAAAGCTCAAGAGTTGGGGTATGAATATATTAATCTGAAGGGTTTCCCGGTTGGACCGGAAGTATTATCACTGATTCCAGAAGAACAAGCTACCGCCATAAAAACTGTGGCCTTTTTTAAGATGGGTGGTCAAATTCGAATTGCGACATATTTACCAGACCACCCCGATATTCACGATATTATTGCCGGACTGCAGCGTCAATTTCCCGGCATGAATGCGGTAATTTATTTGTCTTCCGAACACAGTATTAATGAAGCGCTTAAATTGTATAAGAATATTGCGCGGGTGCGCACCATTCAAACTAATGTTTCACTGACTAAAGAAGATATTGAGCGTTTCCAAAATGAGGTGCACAATTTTAAAGAAATGGAGAAACGGATCGGCGAGGTAAATTTAACCGAAGCGTTTGCTTTGATTGTGGCCATGTCTTTAAAGGTCGGCTCGTCGGATATTCATATTGAGGCCGAAGAAAAACATGTGACGATTCGTTACCGCGTTGATGGTTTGTTGCAAATTGCGGCAAAAATTTCGGCCAGTATGTGGCCACGTTTGATTGCCCGCGTGAAAACCATTTCTGGACTTAAAATTAACGTCGATTCCATTCCGCAAGACGGTCGTATCACCGTTGAATTAGATAACGATAAAATGGATATTCGTGTTTCGACCATGCCAACCTCTTGGGGTGAATCGGTGGTTATGCGGTTGTTAAAATCATCTTCGGTTGGTTTAAGTTTCGATCAATTAGGTTTACGATCATCATCATACAAACGTTTGAAGCACGAAATCGATAAACCACAAGGTATGATTATTACCACCGGCCCAACTGGTTCCGGTAAAACCACCACGTTGTACGCCGTTTTAAACACACTCAATACGCCAGACACAAAAATTATTACCTTAGAAAACCCGGTTGAATATAAATTGGAAGGTATTGCTCAATCACAAATTGATCATTCTAAAGACTATACTTTCTCTAAAGGTTTACGGGCTATTTTGCGCCAAGACCCAAACGTTATTATGGTGGGAGAAATCCGTGACCTGGAAACTGCCGAAACCGCCGTGCAAGCTGCCTTGACTGGTCACTTACTGCTTTCCACTATTCATACCAACGATGCCGCTGGAGCGATTCCGCGTTTCCTTTCTATGGGCGTACCGGGATTTTTACTAGCACCAGCTTTAAACGCTGTGCTTGGTCAACGCTTGGTGCGAAAAATTTGCCCAAAATGTAAAATTGAAGAAACTCTAGATTTAGAAACTCTAGAGCGTGTAAAAAAATTAATTAGTAATATTCCAGAAAATTCCGGCGAACCCCTGCCTGATATCAACAAACTGCAATTTTACAAAGGTCAAGGTTGCGCCGCTTGTAATGATCTAGGTTATAAAGGTCGGATTGGTATTTACGAGGTCTTTACAAAAAACCAAGAAGTTGAAGCGATGACGTTATCTGGTAATGTTTCCGAATACCAAATGAAAGAAATTACCCACAAAGCCGGCATGTTAAATATGGCGCAAGACGGCATGTTAAAAGCGCTTGATGGCGTGACCTCGGTAGAAGAAGTCATGCGTGTAGCCGTGATTGATTAACTACCCTAAACGTTGCAAGGCAATTTTAACTGTCGTTAGTTCAGTTGTAACTTGTGCCAGTTGCCCTTTTTCTTTATCAACAATCTCGATTGGCGCTTTATCCAAAAAATCTTTATTCGCTAACTTTTGCTGTTGGCGATCATGAAAACCTTGCAGACGTTTAAGTTCTTTTCGTAAGCGCGCGCGTTCGGCGACCACATCAATTAAATCGCCTAAACGAATATTAAAATGATATTGAGAATTTATCACTTCGGTAATATGCCCAGCAGCTTTACCTTGAATAAATTCAACGCGGCAAAATTTCTGAATAACGGTTTGAGCGAATGGCTCAATAGGTTTATCATGATACACGGCAAACGTTTGCGTATAAGCAATTTTGTACTGACTGCGTAAATTGCGAATTTGCCCAACCACGTCTTGGATGGCATTAAATTGCTCTTCCACCGCAGCATCCCGGTCGCTGCCATGGGCTAGCGGCCACGGCGTTGTCATCAACAATTCTGCCGGATGCAGTTTCTCCCAAATCGCTTCCGTCACAAATGGCACAAATGGGTGCGATAATTTAAGCGTTGTCTCCAGCACATGACGAGTTAAAGTTGGATTCGGTTGTAGCTTGGCGATTTCTACATACCAATCCGCAAATTCATGCCATAAGAAATCGTAAGCGCGTTCGGCCGCTAAACTGTACTGATACTCTTCAATGTGAGTTGTCACCTCTTCCACTGCTTTTGCCAGCCGAGATTTTATCCAGAGATCAGCCAGGGTTTCAATGTGATCACGGGGAGTTTCTCCTTCGGCCGACATTAAAACATAACGCGACACATTCCAAATTTTATTAACAAAATTTCTGAATCCGGCAATTTTTATTGGCGATAATTTACTATCGTTACCGGGCGTTGTGCCAACCACCAGAGCCAAACGCAAAGCATCAGTGCCATAATCTTTTATCATGTCGAGCGGATCAATAATATTATTGAGCGACTTCGACATTTTGCGCCCTTTCTCATCCCGCACCAAACCGTGTAAATAGACAGTATGAAATGGAATTTCCCCTAAGGCATAGGTTGTCATTAAAATCATGCGAGCTACCCAAAAAAATATAATATCATAACCGGTTTCTAAAACGCTGGTGGGGTGATATTTTAATACATCAGGACTATGCTCCGCCCACTCACGAATGGTTAAATCCGATTTAATTAATAACGCTGGATCTTTAGATAACAACGTCGTCCACGTCCATAAACCAGAACTAAACCAAGTATCAAGTGTATCCGGATCTTGTTGAACGTTTTTAGTATCAAGTAAACGCTGGGCTTCGGCGGCGCTAGTCACGGCCACAAAACGAGTGGCATCGGTAGCGTCGTACCAAACCGGTACCCGATGGCCAAACCAAATTTGCCGACTAATATTCCAATCGCGCAAATTATCAATCCACTGATAATAAATTTTATTAAACCGATCCGGCACAATTTCAATTTGCTTAGTTTCTACCACCTGTCGCATTAATTGTTTTAGGGTGACTGACTGACCATTAGTCAGACCTTTAATTGGATTATGTTTGGATTGACGAAAAGTAAAATGTTTATTGACATTAATAAACCACTGAATTTTTGTGAGTGGTTCAATAGCCGCCCCACAGCGATAACAAATTGATAAATTGTGTTGATAGTTTTCGTCGATATGATCAACCAGGCCTTTTTGGGCGAGCAGCTCAACAATTTCGGCTCGACTGGCAGCGGCATTGCGGCCAGCGAATTTTCCGGCGGCTTCGGTAAAATTGCCCTGCTCATTAATAATCTGCACAATCGGTAAATTATATTTCTGCGCTAAAGCAAAATCCTCTTGACTATGCGCAGGGGTAATTGTCATAGCACCGGTACCAAATTCGGTTTCCACAATTGGGTCGGTTATTACATTGGCTTGAATTTTTCCGTCAATCCACTCCACTTCAAAGGTTTTATCGTGCAAGTGGGTATAGCGCGCATCGTCCGGATGCACCACAATGGTTTTATCTAAAAATTTTGTTTCCGGTCGAGCGGTTCCAATAATCACCGGACCATATTTAAAATAATAAAACTTGGTGGTCTCAGTTTTATACTCAACCTCGTCATCCGCCAAAGTACTTAAGCACCGTGGGCACCAATTCACAATCCGGTGTCCCCGATAAATTAAACCATCGGCAAACATTTCCTTAAACACTAAATTAACCGCCCGATTGCGAATACTATCAAAGGTATAGGCTTCACGCGACCAATCTAGTGATGTGCCCAGGCTTTTTGATTGATTAACAATAGTATCATGTGACTCAGCGGCAAATTTTTCGACTTCAGCTAAAAACTTTTCCCGGCCAAGTTCGACCCGTGGATTTTTTACCCCCTGTTGCATGAGTTGCTTCTCCACTTTGGTTTGGGTGGCAATACCAGCATGATCGGTACCGGGCAACCATAGGGCTTTTTTACCCTGCATCCGCTGATAACGAATCATTATATCTTCGATGGCTAACATTACAGCATGGCCAAGGTGCAAGGTTCCGGTTACGTTTGGTGGTGGCAAAACAATAGTGTAAGGTTCGTCGCTGGGCAAATTATCCGGATTGGCTTTACCGGAATCTATCCACCGTTTAAAAATATTGGCTTCGTAATCGGCGGCGGTATAGACTTTAGGCAGTTCCATAAAACAAACAAGAAAAAATTAATTAGAATCAATCATGCGTAAATAATAACCCGTTTGCCGTTTGGCGCGATAAGCTTCTTGCACTGAGTTAAATTCTTTATCTAAGTGGGATAAACGCACCGGTACGCCATCGGTAATTACATACGGGTCAACCATGCGAATTTTTGTGCGGATATAAAAATCGTAATGGGCCGGATCTTCCACCACTTGAATATGCTTAACTCGGGCCAAATTTTTTTGGATTAGTGGATGTTTGGCAGCTGCCAATTTTTCATACACCACTTCGTCAACGGAAAATAAATCTTTAAATGAAATGATATTTTCGAACAAAGCCGTTTTAAGTGCTTCGGCAAATAAATAATATAAAGCGGCTTGCAGTGGGTGTCCCCATAGCTGTTCATCGCCCCGACGGAAATAGTCGGCAAACGTGCGTGCCGCAGCCTGATCATCAAAGGCAATGGTATCTTCAAAACGAATCATTTTACTTAAAATATTTTGCGCTTGGTCGAGATTCAAAATTCGGTCCGTCACTAAATCCCTAAAAAAATAATCCACCCGATCCATACATAAATCCGGTAAATCACGTTCCAATAAACGAAAACGATGTTTATCCAACACAGTATTAATACTTAGTCCGTGCTGCGCAAAAATATCTGGCAAAGTTGAATTCATCACTACTTCTTTATGAAATTCTTCATGAAAGGTGCCAATTTCTGAACCGCCAAAAACGAAATCCACTACGTGAGAGAAAGCGGTGTGCGGTACATCGTGCAATAAACCGGCAATTTGTTCTTCCAACGTGGCGTTAAATTTACGTAATAAAAGATAAACCCCGACACAATGCTCAAACCGATTCGTCGTCAGATGTGAAAATCGATAAAAACTAGCTCCGTATTGGTTCACTTTTAACAAACGTTGCATGGCCGAAGACGCAATAATTTCCTGAACGATTGGTTCGGTTATTTCTGTTGAGCCGTAAATTCTGTCTTCGTATTGCATATATCGTTAGTTTTTTGTGAGCAGTCGCAGGGGTGATTCACTTTTCGCA
>CAYYTZ010000045.1:0-8936 GCA_964474735.1 uncultured Gammaproteobacteria bacterium
CCGGACTGATCAGATGAATCAGTATTGGTTAACCGGCTCACAACAGTTTTCCATGCTGCGCAATGTTCAAGAATCATTGGCTGGACGAGTTGGTATTATTCAGTTATTAGGTTTATCATTGGCTGAACAACAACAGCAACCGCGCTTACCTCACCCTTTTTTACCGCAATCACAACCGCAACAACCATCCACCGTCTTACCTGAATCGACCATATTTTCTTTTCTGCAGAAAGGTAGTTTTCCGGCCTTATGGCGCAAACCAAAACCTGATACGCAAATATTTTACGGGTCGTATATTCAGACATATATTGATCGAGATATCAGTGCCTTGTTTGGAGTGCAAAAAATAAACGAATTCCATAAATTTTTTCAGCTGTGTGCGGCCCGCACCGGACAATTACTCAACTATTCGGAACTGGCGCGGGATGCTGATGTGTCTGTTCATGCCGCAAAAGAATGGATTGATATTCTAGTCAACACCATGCAAATCTATTTAGTTCAACCATATTATCGCAATATTTCTAAACGTTTGATCAAATCACCAAAACTTTATTTCCTCGATACGGGATTAGTCGCCTACTTAACTAAATGGACTTCGGTTGAAACCTTAATGAACGGCGCCATGTCCGGCGCATTGTTTGAAACATTTGTCGTCAGTGAAATTGTGAAAAGTTACCTCTTCCGCGGTCTACAACCGCCACTGTATTATTTCCGAGATAAAACCGGGCACGAGGTTGATTTACTCATTGAAAATGAGCAACAACTTTTTCCTGTAGAAATCAAACAAGCATCCAGGATCCAACAGGCTGCTGCCAACGGCATCCGTTATATAGCTACACTACCAACAGTTAAACTGGGTCATGGCGCAGTTGTGTCATTAGCTCCAAATACTATTCCACTAACCGCTGACATCGACATTCTACCAATGTCAATAATTTCGTAGTTTTTGCAGTAGTTTTTGCACAGTTGACCGAGCCGTTCAGGCGCGGTATATTGCTATTTGAGCGTCCACCTAATTAAGTTAATTAATTACCAAGACGCTTTTTATGTCTCAAAAACGCACAAAACCTGAACAGCCTACATCGAACGAAGATATTCTTCAAGCCGTTAATACTTTTGCGAGTGAAATGGAAAAACGTTTTAATAATGTTGATAAACGCTTTCAAAATGTAGAACAAGATATGGCGACAGGTTTTTCGCAACTGCGTAAAGAACTATCGCATGATATTACTCGAGCCGAGTGGAGAGTTATTGAGCACCTTGATGAGCAGGCATTTAAAGTGAAAGGCGATCTTCTCGTCTTAGATAAAAAAGCTGATGCAAAAACAACTACATTAGTGGATACTTTGCATAGCAAAAAAATTATTACTTCGACAGATAAAGAAAAAATTCAGGCGCGGGGCCCTTTTGTTAGAAATGTGTAAGCCTTAACTACGACCTAAGGTGATCGTGAATTGAAACCGGTTCCGCGTCAACATTGTTCGTGTCAACCGAATCCCCGTCCACATTACCTACCACCTCACTTGACGCCCCACTTCGATCTGGCGCGGCGTCTTTTAATTCGGCACCATACACATATGGTCGCGCTGGATATTCGTCTAACACTTTATATTCAACCTGCGGCAGCGACATGGTTTCCGACCTACCCGACGCCAAGCCAGTTTTTGGTACTTCGTATTGCATGTCTGCAGTTGAGCGATTAGTCCGTAGTTCAGCTCGTAATAAAATGAAAGTATATGTAACGATCCAACCTAACACTGCGGCCACGGCACCGTTCAAAATAATATTTGGTTTAACCGGACTGGTAGAAGTAACCGGGCCATCGATTTGTTTTATTTGCACGGCGTCCCCGGCTCCATGATAATCCGACGCATTGGTGGTAAGCACTTGCATCACACCTAAGGCTACATCTTCGGCTTTACCCGGCTCGGTACCGTAGCCGGTGATATGCAACACGCTGGTTTCTGGAACCATTTCACTTTCTACCAGGTTGGCCCACTGTTTGCGCTGTTCTTCCGTTCCGGTGCTGAACAGGTTTGACGAAATGTATCCGGTGGTAATCACTCGATTCATGAAATCTGAAGTACCAACCACTTTTACCAAGTTGGTGCCAATTTTTTCGGCGGCTTTTTGACTGGTATAAGTATCAACATAATCGTTTTGCTTTTGCACAATCAAAAGCTGAATTTCCGAAGAATAATAACGAGTGGGAATAAAAGACAAGCCCACAGCCGCACCACAAGCTACCAGTGTTACTAATACCAGCGGAATCCAATGTTCCAGAATAATCCTTAAATATTGACGCATAAGTTAATCTACTATACCAAAAAAAAGCACCTTAGTCAATGGATATTTCAATAATTTTTTTTGTGCCGGCCCGAACCAAATTAATCTGCAGCACGGTTCCGGTGGGTTGTTGTAACGCCCAGGATAAATCTTGCTGAGAATCAATTAAGCGACCGGCCACTTCGGTAACTAAATCATCCACCAATATCTCTGCCGAATTGGAACTCAATATTTTTGCTCCTTGTTCGGATAAAGTGTATGTCAATTTTAGTTGGACCGGTTCTAGTTTTTCATCAGCCAAAACTTTTTGTAAACGACCAGTTAACGCCGCTACCGGCAAAATAGTTTGGTCGGACATCAACAGGCCTAAAACCTGAGCATGATAATCAAACACCGGTGCACCAACCTGCATAGCCGGTAGTGCTCGATCGCTGCTGTACATAATATTATTTTGACTCGTCGTAAACGTTTCCGTCACCGGATCGTCAACCGATTGTAAATATATCACCGCCACAATCGGCCGACGTTGCGCCAGCGGTTGCATAACTAAAACTGTATCGCCTAAAACTGCATCGATCGGGCGCAAATCCACAATTGGTAAATTCGTTTTTGGAATGTGGATAAAAGTTACACCGGCGTAATCATCTGGCAACACCAGGTCACTCTCAATCTGTTTACCGCCGGCCAACGTTACAGTAACTGCCGTGGCCGTTCCCACATTGGCACTTGGGGTTACTAGCCAGCCATCATTACTAATAATCACAGCCACGCTACTAGTCCCTCCCGGCACGGTTATATTAACAATTGCTTCAAACTGACGAGCGTAAATGGCACTAACTAATGTAGCTGTACCAGAATCTTCCGTGGCCGGAATAACTACTACATCACTACTGGATAATTTCAACCAACGCGCCACACCTGGCCATTGGGTTGGAATAGATAAAGTAAATAAAGCACTCACGCTACCGGCGACTAAACTTAATACCACTGTAAGAACTAACCACCCCACTCGTCGCGCTGGATGTTGAACTCGTAAAGCTGGTGCGGTTGGAACAATGCTTGGTTTCATATAATTATAATAGCTCTAAAATATCCATTGGGCTGACACTAATAAGATAACCGCCGCAAACAAAGCCAATCCACTATACCGCACGATCAAGCGTCGGTTGAGTGATTCGGCCAAATAATAGCGCGATAAATGAATCACGACATAAAAAATCATCGTCAGTAATGCGCCGTTTACAAAAAAACTAATTGGCCAATAATATAGCACCAACATTATCTGCTCAAGCATGATGGTTAAGACTAGCACAAACCACCGAGCGCGCTGCCAAGGTAATTTTTGGATCCAAAACGTCTGCCAGACCATCGTGACAGTGATCAAAATACTGGCCATAAATAAGTAGCGTAACCGACCTAAATGCAATACGGCGAACATAAAAAAACTGACATACGCAAAAAATGCGGCTACCAGTGTGCAATAAGTAGACATGTGCTCCAGTGAAAAGGGAATATACTTACCTGGTTGAAACAACCAAACCGCCAAATTTTTCTCAAACAAAAAGAAACACACTACGCTCACAACGCCAGCCACTGCAATCACATCTACTCTTTCTTGAATAAGCATGAAAGCATACGATGATTCCAGTAAAATAATCATCGGCGCGGACAGCCCCAAATACTCTAAACGCCAATGGGCTTGATGCATGATTAACACACACACCAATGGTGTTACCCCTAAACCAAGCACATACCATGGCCAATTCAATGGCTGATACACACCAAAAGCCAACAATAAACAAACGGCGATAAAAGCAAGATATGGTGTGGCGCGTTGTAAAACTATCATGGGATGTAATCGTTACTGCCTAAGGTAGCCGTGGTGGTTATGGCCGATCCCCCGGTAACAAATAGTGTACGATTCAATCCAGTTACACTGCTTTGATAAAGCTTGAGGGGATCAAGCGTCTGGTAGTATATCTCATCGTCAGTATTTGACCAGACGGCCCCACTAGCATCTTCAATTAGTTGTTTTGAGATATCTTTTTTCAAATAGATTAACCAGACAACTGAATTTCCGGCGGTAGCATCCGGGCGCTCATATAAAAGACGCTCGCCGCTGGCATCAATACGTAATTGCGCCTGCGGAGCTTGAGTTTCGAAACGTAAGCTGGTAACCGGAGTAACCGTTGCCTCATTTAACTGATACTCCAAAACGGTAAAACCAGTTTCCGTTTCACCAGAAAATAATAATGTTTGATTGGACGTAAAAAGCAAAGCCGTTGCGGCTTGGGCCAACAAGGTTTGCGGTTCAGTTAATTCACCATTCACCTCAAATTGCCTGGTTAAAATACGGTCATCGTTGGTGGTATAAACAATGCGGCGGCTATTTGGTGACCAGGCAGAATCCGTGGCGCCTTCGTGTAAGCGGGTAGTTGTTGCAGTTTTAAGATCAGTCAAATACAGAACATCTCCAACCATGTAAGTTAAATATTGTCCATTTGGAGCAATATGAAGATGTTGTGGGGTGATCTCGTGCGTAGCCAACAATTGAGTTGTTTGGTCAATTAAAGAGTACTCCCACAATTCGTAGTAATTATTCGCCCCAGTCTGGGCCACGGTTTGCACAAAAATAACCACCTCCCCATTGGCCGACAAAACCGGGTGGGTTAAACCCAGCCCATTAATTTGAATAGCATCAGTTGACAATTGTTGCTGTTGTTCACTGACAGTATTATATAGCCAAATGTGATCACCATATACATACGCCACATCCGCCGTCGTCATAACCTGACTGGTAGAAATCGTACTTGGTGACTGGACACACCCAGCCAGCAGTAAACTGAAGAAGATGCCCAGGCTACTGCCGGACAACCACTTCATTTGAGATACAAAAAGATCAAAGTGGCCGCTAAAAATAATACAAACACCGCCAAGATATTATTAATCAGCGCAGCTATTTTGAATCGACCATGCCATTTACTTTGCATATAACTTTAACTAATTTATTTTTTTACTAAGCTTTCCAGTGCACGCAGCACTTCTAGAGGAACGGCAAATACAATTGTATTAGAATCATCCGAAGAAATATCGTTGATGCTGTTTAGGGTGCGTAAGTGCAATGCGCCTGGTGCCGCAGTTAATGTATTGGCAGCTTTGGCTAAATTATCGGCCGCAATCACTTCACCTTCTGAACTGATGATAGTGGCACGTTTTTCTCTTTCGGCTTCGGCCTGTTTAGCCATGGTCCGCTTTAAAGTTTCGGGCAATTCTATATGTTTCAATTCAACACTTACCACATCAATCCCCCAGGGATCGGTGGCTAAATCAACAATATCCTTAATGCGTTTGGCCACTTCATCACGACTGGCTAAAAGTTCATCTAAACTAATTTCACCCACCACATTACGCATTGTCGTCTGCGCTAATTGCGATGTGGCATAGTAATAATCTTCCACTTCTAATATCGCCCGGTCTGGTGCGGCTACTTTATAATAGATAACTGCGTTCACCCGTACCGAAACATTATCTTTAGTAATAGCATCTTGATCTGGTACATCTACCGCTTTGATACGAATATCAACTTTATATAAGCGCTGAAGAACCGGAATAATTACGCGCCAACCAGGGTTTTTTAAACTGGAATACTTACCCATCGTAAATAGCAAACCACGTTCGTATTGATTGATTTGCTTAATAAATAGAAAGAACAACACGAAGCCGCCTACAAAGGTGGCGCCAGCTAAAAAGAAGAGTAAACCGATAAATTCTGCCATAGAACTATAGTATAAAATTATTAAGTGCGACGGTCAACTAAGACAATCTTTTGACAATTTAATATATTAAATAAAAACTTATCCGTAACATCATTACGGTAAGCATACTCCGTTGGAGTCATTAACGTAAAGCGTAGTTGTTGGCCAAACTGATCTTTAAATTCATCTAATAATGACTGCACGGCTGTTTTTTGAATCGTGCCCACAATAAACACATCAATCACACTACTGTGATCATCAACAAAATAACCCATCAGCGCAAGATATTTAATTGATTCTTGCTTAAGAATTCGCTCAAAAGTGCTTTTTTCTATACTTAATCGAGCTTTAACGATTAGTGATTTAAGTTCCGGGTACAGACTAAATTTTGTATTCACCTGATAATATTTCCGGTGATTTTCCAGGGTGGCGTGCACTAGACCTAGTTTTTCCAGGTGTAAAAGTTCACGCCGAACAGAATTGATTTGTTCATGAATGACCCTGGTTAGTTCGCGTACAAACCACCGTTGTTCTGGATTACTTAAAAATAAACGCAATAACTTAACCCGGGTACGTGATCCAAAGAGTTGTTCAAGCATAGTTAGAGTATATAGGTTGGTTGCATGACTGTACAGTATTAAGTATACTATCTGCATGATCAAACCTATTTTCGGCGAGTTATTTATAGACCGGGGATCGGCTACCGGTTCGGCTTTACATTTATTTCTCGCTCAGCCTACGCCCTTGGAACAAAAAAACCTTGGCCGGATTTTTGCGTTAATTGAATTTACCGAACCGTTTAGTTTTTCTGAAGAAGTCGTAAGCTATTTAGATGATCATTTTTTTCAAAGTCATTATCGTTCAAACGATTTTGAAGTTGAAGCGGCCTTTGAACGGAGTTTACATAAAGTCAATTTAGCCGTCCATGATTTGATTAATCAGCACGGTGAAGATTGGGTATACAAAACCAATATAGTTTTGGGTGTTTGTTTTGCCGGCGATATTCACTTAAGTTATGTTGGAAAAATTGAGGCCTACTTAGCGCAAAATGAAACGATGGTGGATATTATTCAGCAACCGCAAACGGCCGAAGTTCAGCCGCTTAAATTGTTCAATAATATTATTTCCGGAAAATGTCCAGAAAAAGGCGCTCTGATTATTGCCACCAGCACCTTGCTGGATTATTTATCACTCGAAAAAATTCGCCGGTCCATTAAAGATCAATCCCCGGCCGAATCGGTACAGTACTTTGAAACGGTTTTTTCGGAACAAGACACATTGTCCAATGTGGCCGCTTTCATTATTAAATATGAACGAACCTCGGCCAGTGCTGAGGGTGATTTGGCCGCCAAAAATACAGACGAATCAATCGAACGCAGTGCCTTTGGCGATGATCGCGATTCGATGGAAAAACTGATCCATCAAGAGCGCACGACCGGTGATTTGTTAACCCCATCAATTTGGCCATCACTCAAACAACGTATCAAAAGTGTCAGTAAAACCAGCAGCGATGATTCGGCCATGACTAGCAAAACCACCGTTTCACAAAATTACGGCAAGGCACAGTCACCAATTGTGACTTGGCTATTAAAAGCCGGAAAGTTTATTGTCTATTGGGCCAAACAATTATTTATTGTTTTGTTAAGTTTAGCGCGCTTATTGTACGGTTGGCTAAAACGTTTCTTCAAAAATCCGGATAGTTTGTCTTCTACTGTTGGCGGTTCGATGCGCGGTACAGCTTCCTGGTGGAGACGTTTATCTACCCCACGTAAAATATTCCTGGGTTTGTTCATTTTAACTATCATTATTTTTAGTATCGCTTTATTACGTAAAGACAAGGCCGTTGAAAAAGATGCCACCGCGCAAAGCTATACTGATACATTGACGCAGGTGCGCAACACTTTGGGCGAGGTTGAATCCAAACAAATTATGAAAGATGAGGTTGGGGCCCGTGAATTGCTGACGGAAGCTGAAACTGCCTTTGCTAAAGTCCCCACCGATAGCAAAGCCTATAGTGAGGCTAATGGTAACGAATTGCAGCAAAAAATTAATGATTATAACGGCGCTCTAAATAAGGTTACTACTTTAACTTCTTTAGAAAACGTTGCCAGTTTTAACTCAATTGATAATGCGACATCAATTGGAAAAATTACTAAAATCGGTAACAATTTATACGGTTTTTCTGATGGTAATGATTCGGTCTATCGCGTTAACTTAAATGATAAAGCCGTTTCGGCCATTATATCTGGCAGTGATAGTGAAGCAGCTGTGCATGGCGTAGAAAATGATAGTGCCGCCACCACCCTGGCGTTGACTGGGAATAAAAAATTTGTCCAGTTTAATCCGGTGTTGGAAAAAACTACACCAGTGACCGTAACCTTAAAAGACAAAGTGGCCGTGACAGATTTTGATGTGTTTGCCAGCCGTTTATACATTTTGGATGCTGGTCAAAAAAATATTCTACGCTTAACAAAATCTGCCAACAATTATAATCAATCCGAAAATTGGTTGGAAGAAACTGCCGGTATGGAAAATGCCGTGTCATTTGATATTGACAGCTCGATTTACGTTCTGTTTAAGGACGGCGCAATTAAAAAGTTTGATAGTGGCACTGAATCTGAATTTACCGTGCAGGCTTTCTCTCCTAGCCTGGCTGGCGCAACCACATTAATTAAAACCGCTGCCACTGAACCGTTCTATATTTTGAATCCTACCACCCAGCGCGTGGTGATATTAAGTTCTGCTGGTAAATTAGAACGCCAATATACTAATCCAGATTTTGCGAATGCTAAGGATCTGTGGATTGATGGTGAAACTGTTTACGTACTGACAAATAATAACGTTGAATCATTTAGTTTGAAGACTGAATAAGCGCTGGAGGGTATCCTCTCACTT
>CAYYTZ010000046.1:0-8830 GCA_964474735.1 uncultured Gammaproteobacteria bacterium
ATACCTCCATATCCTGGAAGTATATCAGATTTGGCTATATGGCAACAGGTTTAGTTGTGACCTTGGTGCGATCCGAATCGGAAATTGGGCTACCAAAGGCACCTAATTCATCGGCGGCACAAAGTTTATTGGCGATATCAATTGGTTTGGCTACACCTTGGTATTGTTCACCGGTTTGACCGAGCCGAATGGTAATATTCCCATGGATTTTAGTAGCATCGTAGCAGCCGAAAGGTAGACCGGTCTCCATTGAGCAAATATTATTAACATCAACTAATGGGTTGATGGCGCGAACCGCTTCACCTTTAATAGCGCGGCGCATTAAGGCTTCACCCGAAGGGCGATAACGGGTAGGGTCAATTCCAACCGCGTGAAAGAGTAAACGCACTTGTTGAATAATTGGGTCGTCGCTTAATTGACGGTGCGCGAATTTTAACTGAATTTGTTGGGCAGTGCTATTTAATAGGTCAATCCCAGTTGGCCCAGTGCTGGTATTACTACATTGGGTTAACCAGCCATAGCCAACCTGAACGGGCAACCCCGGAGTAATTGATATGAGAATTGGTGAAGTCATGGTTTGTAGTATACCGGAGCCGCCGGACTTGACAAGAATTATGACTGTGGTATCATCGTTTTACTACATTAAAACGTAGCTTTATGATAAATACTTTACGCCGTACTACCAACGTAGTTCATCATTCGCACGAAGCACTTTTCCGCTGGCGTGGTTAGTACTGTTTAGGTGCTGCAAAACCCGCCCAGCCGCGGGCTTTTTTAAATAAACCACATTTCTACTAATAATATTATGAACCAAATAATTGAACCAATCATACTAAAAGGAACACGCGATTTCCTGCCAGAACAAATGTTGCAACGGCAAGCGGTCTTACAAATAATTCAGCGAGTTTTTGAGGGTTCCGGTTACGTTCCAATTGAGACGCCGATTCTTTCTCCGGCCGAAACTATTTTAGGAAAATATGGCGAAGAAGGCGATCGTTTAACCTATAATTTTACCGATCGAGGCGGACGCGCTATTGCTTTGCCATACGATTTAACAGTGCCCTTTGCACGTTATTTTGCGGCACATTGGCGGGAGTTGCCCCTGCCCTTTAAACGGTATCAAATTCAGCGTGTCTGGCGGGCCGAAAAACCACAGAAAGGTCGACTACGCGAATTTTATCAGTGCGATATTGATATCATCGGCAGTGATAGTTTAGTGGGCGAAGCAGAAATTATCCGTTTGATGGATGGAGTATTTGCCGGTTTGGGTTTGGATATAACGATAAAAATAAATTCACGCCGTTTAATGAATACCATTTTGCAAAAATTTGGTGTAACGGCCGAAACCAGTCCGGCGGTAATTAGGGCCATAGATAAGTTGGATAAAATTGGGGCACCAGCGGTTTGTGCTGAATTAGAAGCCCTAGGTGTTCCAGCGGCCGCGGCATTATTACAAAAATTAACGCCGGCTAAAACCTACACCGAAACTTTACAACAATTAAATGATTTTGATTGCAGCGAAATTACTACTGTCTGGCAGTACGCCGAAACTTTAGGTGTGGACACGGTGCGTCTAGAATTTAATCCAAGTTTAGCGCGTGGCTTGGATTATTACACCGGTTTAATTTTTGAAGTTATGGTACGTGACCAAGACATTGGAAGTGTTTGTGGTGGTGGTCGTTATGATAATTTGTGTGGTTTATTTAGTAAGGAAGCGTTTTCTGGAGTTGGTGTGGCTTTTGGGTTTGAACGCATAATGATGGCGCTGGAGCAACTTGAGAAATTACCTAAAACCACTACAGCTAGTCAGGTGCTAGTGACGGTTTTTGACGAGGCAAGTATTGCCCAATCTTTGAGCATTTATCGAACACTACTTGAGGCGGGAATTGCCAGCGAAGTCTATCTGCAACCAGTAGCGCTAGGTAAACAATTTAAATTCGCCGATCAGAAGCGGATTCCTTTTGTGGTTGTCTGCGGCCCGGACGAACAAGCGCAGAACATGGTTAGTGTACGAATAATGTCTTCCGGCAAACAAAAGGTAATTCCAGTGCAACAACTAGCTCAATATGTACAAGGTTATGTCCAATAAGATAAGACAGTTTCGTTTAGCTATACAAAGCAGCGGGCGCTTACGCGAAGACAGTTTAGAATATATGGGCAGCTTAGGGGCAGAATTTGGTGAAACCGCCGAGCGCCGTTTAATTCAATCCTGTCAGAATTTTAATTTAGCTATTGTTTCAGTGCGGCATTCAGATATTCCTCGGTATGTGGCCAGTGGCGCGGCCGATTATGGTATTTGCGGGGCAAATGTTTTAACCGAATTAAATATGACTGCAAAAGTAGTCACTGCCCTGCCGTTTGGTTTTTGTAAGTTGGTGATTGCGGTTCCAGAAAGTTCTAACATGCAAACTATTGCCGACTTAGAAGGTGAACGGATTGCTACTGCCTATCCAGGTAGTTTAGAGCGGTGGTTACAAGACCAAGGCATTCATGCTGCCATTATTCCAATTCGCGGATCAGTAGAGGCCACCGTGGAATTGAATTTAGCTGATGCGATTTGCGATTTAACGCAAAGTGGCCGCACTTTGAAAGCGCATCAATTGGTGCCACTAGCAACTATATTAGAATCACAAGCGGTATTAATTCAGTCACCTCATGCGAGTAAACCATTTTTTGAACTAATTCAATCTCAGCTAAAATATGAAACTGTACGTTAGTAAAAATTTATCAGTCGATGAATTGCAAAAACTTACAGTCCGGCCGGCTTTAATGCCTAAGACGGTGTTCGTTAATGTGGAGACAATTTTAGCGGCGGTGCGCCAGCGGCAGGACAGCGCGGTTCGCGAATTCACCGAGAAATTTGATCGAGTTACTCGGGCAACCATACAAGTGCAACCAGAAGAATTCATGTTGGCCAAACAAACTTTGGCACCGGCAATTATGCAGGCGCTCACGGTAGCGGCAAAAAATATTAATACTTTTCATCAAGCCCAGTTGGTACAAACACCGGTTGTGGAAACCATGCCGGGCGTAAGCTGTTGGCGCGAACGACGTCCTATCGAGCGGGTTGGTATATATATTCCGGGCGGAACTGCACCCCTACCTTCTACTGTATTAATGTTAGCTGTGCCGGCGCAATTGGCTGGCTGTCGTCAAATTATTGCCTGTACACCACCACGTTTAGACGGTTCAATCGATCCAAGTATTTTAATGGCTGCGCAATTAGCGGGCGTCACAGCGGTTTATGCTGTGGGTGGAGCCCAGGCCATAGCGGCTATGGCGTATGGTACGGAAACCATTCCTAAGGTTGATAAAATATTTGGACCTGGTAATCAATATGTGATGGCGGCAAAACAACTGGTGTCGGTTGACCCCAATGGCGCCGCGATTGATTTGCCAGCCGGACCATCGGAAATATTAGTGATTGCCGATGACAGTGTTGATCCGTGCGTGGTAGCTGCTGATATTGTTTCCCAAGCAGAACATGGTGCAGATTCACAATCCGTTTTAGTTTGCACTAGCCAAGTTGTAGCGGAAAAAATTATTGCCGAAACTGAACTATTACTTGCCAGTTCACCGCGCTTTGCTCTATTAAGCAAATCTTTGAATAACAGCTTTGCTTTGGTGGTGGCAACTGTTGCCGAAGCGTTTGATTTTTCCAATGCGTATGCGCCAGAACATTTAATTATTAATGTTCGTCAGGCGCGTTCGTACATCAATCTGGTAAAGAATGCCGGTTCGGTTTTTGTTGGGCCGTATGCTGGCGTGACCGTCGGCGATTATGCTAGTGGCACAAATCACACCTTACCAACTGCTGGTTATGCCAAGGCCTATAGCGGAGTATCGGTTGATACCTTTGTAAAAAATATTACGTTTCAAGAATTAACCGTTGAGGGCGCACAAACCATAGGTCCAACTGTAGTTACGTTGGCAGAAGCCGAAGGACTAGAGGGGCATGCCTACGCTATGAAAGTCCGCCTGAATCAAATTAATAAATAACAACTATGTCAAAAACTAATTTTGCCAATCCTATCGTGCAAGCCATGAACAGTTATGCTCCACCGGCCGCCGAACGCCGCGCGGAATTTAAAGGCACTTTACTTGATTTTAATGAGCGCAGTACGGCTTTGCCTGAAGTAGTGGTGTCTGAAATTATGGCGCAATTAAAAAAATTACCGTGGCAAGTGTATCCGGAAGATTGCAGCCGGGCGCAAATGACTCTGGCGCAGTATTGTGGAGTACAGTCAAACCAACTTTTACTCACTAATGGTTCTGATCAAGCGATTGATATTATTTTTCGCACTTTCACTCAACCGCGCGCTACAGTAATAATACCAAAGCCGAGTTTTTCGATGTTTTGGCAGGCCACTGACTTGTTGGAACAACGTGTGTTGTCACCGCAATACCGAGAAGATTTATCTTTTCCGTTGTCAGAAGTATTGGCGTTGGCAGATGAAAAACCGCAACTGGTTGTGCTTTGTACACCAAATAATCCAACCGGCACAAGCTTGACCGTAGCCGAGATAGAAAAAATTGTGCAGACATTTCCGGATAGTTTAATCTATATTGATGAAGCTTATGCAGATTTTTCCGGTATGACCGCAGTAACACTTTTGGCGAATTACCCCAACATAATAATCAGTCGAACTTTTTCGAAGGCATTTGGCTTGGCCAGTTTACGGATTGGATATATTTTAGCTTCGGCTGAACATATTCAAGAATTAAACAAGGTGCGTAAACCATACGATGTAAACGCTGTAGCATATCTGGCTGTAGCGGCAGCACTTAAGTATCAAAACAGTGTCCAAGCGTATATTGAGGAAGTAATGCAGCGCGCCAAACCACTCACGGAAAAATTTTTCACTGACAAGGGAGTTAAATTTTTCCCCAGTGCCGCAAATTTTCTGCTGTTTAAACCGGGTGCGGCTAGCGACGTGAAAAATGTGGCGCAAAAACTGGAAGTGGCGGGGTTTGCGGTGCGCCCTCGTTCTGGTGCGCCAATTGATGGTACAATTCGTTTAACTATTGGCACAGTTGAACAAATGCAGCGCTTTACTGAAACATATACTAAATTATTTTTATGACAATGTTAGCCACAGCGCAAATTCAACCAATAGCCTTTCTTGATCGTGACGGAGCGTTAATTTTTGAACCAACCGATACTTTTCAAATTGATCGCCCAGATTTGTTAAAAATTTTGGACGGAGTAGTTGCTGGATTGCAATGGCTGCAACAAAAAGGTTATCGTTTAGTGCTGGTGACTAATCAAAACGGTTTAGGTACAGCGGCCTTTCCTTATAAAAATTTTGCCGTACCACACGAGCAGTTCTTAGCAACGTTGGCAGCCGCCGGAGTAAAGTTTGAACGGATATTTATTTGTCCGCACTTGCCAACAGAAAATTGCGACTGTCGCAAACCAAACACCGCCTTGGTAGATGCCTGGTTGGCGCAACAAACTTACGATCGTGCGCAGTCATTTATGTATGGCGATCGTGATACGGACGCAGAATTTGCTCGTCGTTTGAATATACGGTTCGTGCGAGCCACTATCAATTGCCCATTTGAACAATCTAAATTTACCTTTATTAAATAATCTATATGAGACAAGCAACCATTATTCGCAACACCAAAGAAACTCAAATTGAGCTAACGCTTAATTTAGACGGCACTGGCCGCTATCAAGTTGAAACGCCAATTGGTTTTCTAAATCATATGTTAGAGTTGTTCGCCAAACATGGCTTGTTCGATTTAACGGTTAAAGCCACTGGCGACGTAAATTATGATGATCACCACACCATAGAAGATATTGGTATTGTTTTAGGTCAGGCTATCGCCCAAGCGGTTGGTGATAAGCGCGGCGTGAAACGTTACGGTTCTTTATTATTGCCAATGGACGAAGTGCTTTGCGCCGCGGCAGTAGACTTGGCTGGACGTTATGCTTTTGAAACTAATTACGTTCCGGTGCGGGAAAAAGTTAATGATTTCCCTACGGAAATGATGTGGCATTTTTTTCAACAAGTTGCCATTAACGCCCAAATCAATTTACATTTACAACTATTAAATCCGGGAAAGAATGAACACCATAGGTTAGAGGCAATTTTCAAAAGCTTTGCTCGGGCTTTGCGTGAAGCTTGTGAATTTGATCCGCGCGCAGCCGATGCTGTGCCATCCACGAAAGGAACATTATCAAACGAAAAAAATAAATGATCGCTATTATAGATTACAAAGCCGGTAATATCGCATCGCTGGTAGCGGCACTCAAACGCTTGGGGCAAGATTGTGTTGTCACCTCTGACCCTAAGGTTATTCAGGTGGCCGACAAAGTTATTTTCCCGGGCCAAGGGCGAGCCGCGCCAGCCCTGCGAGAATTGCAGCGTACTGGCATTGATAAAATTATTCCGCTGCTGAAACAGCCGTTTTTGGGAGTTTGTTTGGGCATGCAGTTATTAATGGAATCGTCCGAAGAAGATAATGCACAATGTTTAGGGGTAATTCCGGGCCAAGTGGTTAAATTTAGAACGGCAGCGCCGGTGCCGCAGGTGGGCTGGAATAATGGCTATTATTTTGTGCACTCGTATTTTGTAGAGACGGCACTGCAATATACGGTAAGTCGAGCGCAATATGGTGGCCAGTGGTTTGCTAGCATTATTGCTAAAGATAATTTTTTTGGTGTGCAATTTCATCCGGAAAAATCTGGCGCCGCAGGGTTAAAATTAATGCAGCAATTTTGTGAAGCAGGTAAAATTCAACCGACGCAAATTATTCCAGCGATCGATTTACTCAATGGTAAATGTGTGCGTTTGCGCCAAGGTGAATATAATCAGGCTACGCAGTATTCGGACGATCCGGTAGCCGTCGCTCAGCAATTTGCACAACAAGGCGCCACTTGGTTGCATGTGGTAGATTTAGATGGCGCTAAAGTTGGCGCGCCGGTTAATCAAAAAATTATCAAAGAGCTAGTTGATAAAAGTGGCTTGCGCGTAGAAGTAGGTGGTGGTATTCGCATCAGCGAAACCGCCAAGCAATATTTAGACGCTGGAGTAGATCGAGTAATTTTAGGTACCGCAGCTATTCAACGACCAGAGTTAGTTGGTGAGCTTATAAGCACTTATGGTAGAGAGCGCGTGGTGGTTGGGCTTGATGTAAAAAGTGGGGCCGTGGCTACCCAAGGTTGGACCGTAAATACCGGTATTAGTTTATTGGAGGCGCTTGGGCAGTTCAAAAAATATAATTTGCAGTATGTAATTGTGACTGATGTTTCTAAAGATGGTATGCTCGCCGGACCAAATTTAGAATTGGCGAAAAAAGTGCAACAAGCTGGTTTTGATGTAATTGTGTCTGGTGGCGTGACTACTCAGCAAGACATTAAAGCCGTGCAAGCTATGAATGCCGCTGGCATGATTATTGGCAAAGCTTTGTACGAAGGTAAATTAACTATCAAGCAGCCGGGTTTCACCAAACGAATTATTGCCTGTTTAGATATTGCGCAGGGCCGGGTAGTGAAGGGTACACACTTCACCGATTTACAAGATAAAGGTGATGCCGTGGCGTTAGCTAAAAAATACGAAGAGCAAGGCGCTGACGAAATTGTTTTTTTAGATATAATGGCCACAGTCGAAAACCGTGACACATTATATGGTTTAGTCACACAGGTAGCCGAAACTCTTTCCATTCCATTTTGTGTGGGCGGCGGTGTGCGGACGGTGGAGGATATCAGGGAATTACTACTGGCTGGTGCCGACAAAGTATCCATTGGCTCGGCCGCTATTAAAGACCCCAGTTTGGTGCAACAAGCCAGTGCCCAATTTGGGGCGCAATGTATTGTGATATCCATTGACCCAAAGTGGAATGGCCAATTTTATGAAATGTATATTAAAGGTGGGCGCGAAGCCACTGGTGTTGATGCGGTTGTTTTCGCTAAACAAATGGAGCAGGCTGGAGCGGGTGAGTTATTAGTTAATTCACTCGACCGTGATGGCACAAAGCAGGGTTACGATTTGAAGTTATTGGCGGCCATTAGTAGCGCGGTGCAAATTCCAGTGATTGCTTCCAGTGGGGCAGGTACCGTGCAACATGTGGTTGAAGCTTTTGCCAAAACCAATTGTAGTGCAGCGTTAGTAGCTGGTATGTTGCATAATGGTCAACTCACAATTTTAGATATTAAAAAAAATTTAGTGAATAATTTAATTCCCGTTCGTTTATGACCGAGACAACCTCACTTATCCCAACCATTATTCAAGACGTCAATACTAAACAAGTTTTAATGCTTGGTTATAGTAATGCCGAATCACTCGCAAAAACCAAAACCACTGGCCATGTCTGGTTTTATAGTCGTAGTAAACAGCGGCTCTGGGAAAAAGGTGAAACCAGTAAAAATTATTTAAATGTAATAAAGATATTTGAAGATTGCGATAACGACACTTTACTTATTTTGGCGCGTCCGGCCGGGCCAACTTGCCACACTGGCGCGATTTCGTGTTTTGTTAGATCTAATGTTGCTGCGGCCGAGGTTGATATTTTAACTTTATTAAATCAAGTAATTGCTGATCGACAAAAAAAATTGCCGGCTGAATCTTATACTACGGAATTATTTCAAGGTGGAGTTAAAGCGATTGGTAATAAAATAACGGAAGAAGCTATCGAGGTGGTGCAAGCGGCGCGGTTTGAATCGTCGGAACGCTTAGCCGAAGAGACGGCTGATTTGCTTTATCATGTTTTAGTGTTATTACGTGAAAAAAACGTGGATTGGAGCGCTGTTTTAGAGGTTTTACAGCAAAGGCATAAAGATTAAAGAAACCTGACTGGACAATTTATAAGTGTGCTGATAGGG
>CAYYTZ010000047.1:0-8770 GCA_964474735.1 uncultured Gammaproteobacteria bacterium
ACCTTCGGTTCTGTTCGGGTTGTTTGTGGAATAGATTAAATGGCAACAGGTCTACTGTTGTATGTTGTTTTGGAGCCGTTTTAATATGGTAAATCATCTGGAAAGACATCTTCATAATCTGGTGGTGGATCTTCCACAAATTTCACAGCACTAATTTCTTTGCGTCCCGATATCAAAGCTTTCGCTACTCTGTGCATGCCATCCATAACTTTACCATTTTTGAATAATATAATGGGATATTTAAGATCTGCTTCGTGGATTAAGCGAAGGTGGTCAATGATTGAACGACAAGTTGGTTTTACATCAGAGCCTTGATACCAAAAATTCTCATCTAGCTCTTTTATGTCATCCAACTTAACTGAAATTTGTGGCAGATTTTTACTTTTTTCGACGAGTTTATCTACATCCCAGGCGTAGAATCCATTTTTTGATGGTTGAAAATGATATTGCTTTCTCATGTTAGTAATTTACTAGGCTCCAAAATTTCGTCACAGTTAAGTCGTTCAAGGTATGCCTAAGACTAATGTTTGGCTTTATTGGGTGGGGCGGCGTTGCGGACGACGGACCGGTTGAATTGGTCGTTGCGGCAGCCTTTGAGCTGGTCTTTGAAGTGGACGTTTGATAGGTTCTGCTGTCCGAATAAGCGCTTCTGGATGTGTAGAAAGATCAATAAAGGTATCAACTTCCGGGCGCAACAAACTGGACATCGATTGATTAAACGCCACTACTTCGGCCCGACAACCGAGGGCTTTGACGTGTTTAAGTAGTTCGGCAAAATCTCCATCACCGGACACCAATACCACAACGTCTAATTTACCGGCCAAGCGCATAATATCCATGGCTATACCTACATCCCAATCGCCTTTTTTGTTACCGCCGTAAAAGGTTTGTAAATCTTTGGATTTTATTTCTAAACCGCGCTTTTGCAATGATTCAAAAAAAGTATGTTCTTGTTTATTATCCGCCTTTATTACGTAAGCAATGGCCCGAACCAAAGTGCGGTCAGCCACGGCTAATTCCAGTATTCGGCCAAAATCTACTTTAGCGGAATAAAGAGCTTTAGCGGAATAGTACATGTTTTGCACATCGACGAAAACGCCGACACGCTGTTGGGTGAGTGAAATCATGGATAGAGTATAGCATCATTTAGGGGGAATCGTAGAGGTGACGGTAATGCTGCCAAAATATAGCATAAAGGTTGACTGTAACGGTAAACGTGCTAGTGTGTTGGCCCCGTGCCGGAATGCTTCGGTAGTAGGGTTTTTCCGTGGAGGATATCGGAGAAAAAGTCATGACGAAGAAAATCTTTCCTGTTCTGTGTTGCCTTAGTTTTGCACTTTTCAGTGCGTGGATATTGGTCGAATGGCTCTTTCCGAACAAGCCACTACATAACACGCAATCTGCAGAGATTGCGACCAAGCCCTGATTCATGAACGAGGAGGCCGCGGTGCTCAAACTACCGCGCGAATCGGCCGTCAGCTGGACGATCCCCAAGATCGTGTACAACTGGCGGCTGTTTCATTTACAAAAAAATTGGAATTATTCCTTAGGTGTCGTACAATATAGGCTATGTCAACAACTGATATCAATCACCTAATTACCGAATTCCTCGAACACCTGGAAATTGAAAAAAATCGATCACAACAAACTATCAAGAATTATGATTTTTATTTGCGCCGCTTTGTGGCCATGACCCACGTAAAACAACCGACCGATATTACTGCCGATATTGTGCGGCAATTCCGCTTGCAACTTAATCGGTTAGCGAATACCAGAACTAATGGTCAACTCAAGAAAAAAACTCAAAACTACCACATGATTGGTTTGCGCGCGTTTTTAAAGTATCTGGCTAAACGCGATATCAAAACCTTGGCTCCGGAAAAAATTGAACTAGCTAAACAAGAGGATCGGCAAATTGATTTTCTTGAAGGTAGTGAATTGGAAGAGCTGCTGGCTGCCCCGCTCAAAATTAAAGGTGCCGCCCTTATTCAACAGCGCGACAAAGCAATTATTGAATTGTTATTTTCTACCGGCTTGCGCGTTTCGGAATTGGCTCACCTTAAAATTGGTGATATTAATTTGAAGCGCGAAGAATTTTCGATTCGCGGCAAAGGCAGTAAGGTGCGGGTAGTATTTTTATCTGAACAAGCCAAATATTGGCTGCAACAATATTTAAATCTACGTCACGATACTTCGCCATATTTGTTTGTGGCCCATGACCGCGCCTTAAAAGCTCGTGAACATGAAATTGTGCAACCACTGACCTCACGCTCCATTGAACGGCTCGTCCAAAAATACGCCAAGTCGGTTGGCATCATGAAAAAAATTACACCGCATACATTACGCCATTCTTATGCCACAGATTTGTTGCGTAACGGTGCAGACATTCGTTCGGTCCAAAGTATGTTGGGGCATTCATCTATTACCACCACTCAGATTTACACCCATGTAACCGATCAGCGCTTGAAAGAGATTTACAACAAGTTTCACACAAATACAAAATAACTTAGCGCTCGAGCTTGTCCCGGCCACGCAAGGGCATACCACGAACGACTTAGTCATACGTTAAGTGAGTGGTACGCCCTGAGTGGTCGGAGCTAGTGTGCTTTATAATGTTTGCAGAAACTTTACAGCGCGTTGCGATTGCACATGATAGTAACCATCGCCTGATTCTTTTGTAATATTACTTTTACCGAATCGTTTTTCGCGCATTCTACCGGCTCCAACTAAATCCAATAAAAGCGACTGCGTTTGATTGGTTGTCCAATAGGCATAGACATCTTTAGTATCTTTATGAAAACGATATAAATATGTATCGGCGTGACTGGTGGCATAAAACTCATCAATGGCTAGCGTACCTTGTTCGTTACTACCGTCAGTATCATCCAATACAAAAGCATTAAAAGTTATTGGCTGATCGAGCTTTCCATCTTTATCGCCATTCCAATAACTGGAAGGTTGATTTAACTGAATAGTATAATATAACCACTCCTTGGGCATATACCCTAAGTTATATTGAAAAGTTTCTCCGGTCGCATCCACTACGCGCACCCGCAATAATGTATTATCGTTATCACCTTTTACTTTAAACTGCAGCGCTCGCGTGGGATTAGGTAATTCTTTATTCAATGTTACTGGTGCATAACAATTGGTATCAGCGGTAAACGCATAAGAAATTTGCATTGCACCGTGATCGTGGTCGTTAACCGTACCATTGGTACATTGTGTGCCAGAAAATTTCCAACCCATGCCAGTACTGGAA
Source organism: uncultured Gammaproteobacteria bacterium (assembly GCA_964474735.1). Taxonomy (GTDB): domain Bacteria; phylum Patescibacteriota; class Patescibacteriia; order UBA9570; family UBA9570; genus UBA9570. Next base: position 3,263 of record CAYYTZ010000047.1, read on the forward strand.
GAAAAGTTATCGATAATTTTGTAATCCGGCAAGCTTAGATCTTTGAACCAACGCTGCTCCAAATTATTACGAATATATTGATAAGCAGAAAAAGCCGTTTTTTTTGAATAGTCTTCTTCCACCAAACCAAACTGGGCATCGGCATATGATTCGTCGTCTGAAGTATCATTAAAACTATACCAAAAAACTTTTTGCACATCCGGAATAGCTAGGGCAATTGTATACAGTCGCATTAAATACTCGGCTTGCATACGGTTACTAACTCCGGCGTCAGCGGTTGTCCAACCGATTTCGGTCAACCAAATTGGCGTATCAGATCTTCCGTTAAAATTAAGTATCGCCTTGACGTTATAAATATCGGTGGTTAATGAATTGAGACCATCTAAAACTGTTTCCGGCGCATAATTGTAATCCCCGTCTATTACGCGATACGGATGAATGGCCACTACATCAATTAGGCTTTTATCGCTAATTGAACTAAAAACTTCGTTTAAAAAATTAGTGTCGGCGCCGGATAATCCGCCTAAAACGATTTTTGCATTTGGGTTGGCCGTTTTGATAGCCGTGGCTGCGGTTTCTACCAATTCAACATAATCATCGGTGGTGCCTTTCCAAAAACCGCTGTAATTTGGTTCATTCCAAATTTCCCAATAATCAATTTGACCGGCATAATGTGCGGCCACTGTGCTAACATAATCGCTCCACGCATCTAAATCCGGTGGATAAAATTCGGCCTCAGTGGACCCGGGATTACTGGATGCCCAAGAACTACTGTAAGTTAATAAACCAAGCACATTAATATCATGAGTATTGTACGCCTCTATAACAGAATCATATGAGGCGAAATTAAATTGATCATTGGTTGACTCGATAACATCCCAACTAAATTCTTCGCGCGACCAATCGACGCCGGCTTCGTTAGCTAAATCTAAAGCCGTGCTCCAATCACTATCTGTTATACGTTGCCGCAGATGCATATTTACGCCAAAGGCATCGGAAATAGTATTACTTTTGGCGGTCACCACATCTGGCAGCATGCCTACCACAACCACAAAACTTAAAATCATTACTGACAGATTGATGTGGCTAATTTTTTTTTGCATAGATTATATTGTTATCCTTTAAAGGCATTAACATCGGCCAAAGCTTCCCGATAGGTCTTCATAATACCACGCGCTTCCGCTTCTGATAACTTATCAATCTCTGGAAATAATTCTTGCGCCCGCTGCTGTAAATACTCAACTGTATTACGCTTCGGGTCATCCATGACATCATCTAACAAACGATGCAAGAACACACCAACTTTGGCGCCCGGCTTAAAATGAAATTGCTTCATTAAATCTACTCCGTCAATGGCCAACATACTGGTTGAGATTGGATCTTTTTGCACGTATTCAATGCGGCGTTCTAATTCTTGCAATTTAAAAGGTTTATCTTTATACACACCAGAACCTAAACGGTCAGCGATGCGCACGGCCATCAAATCTTGCATATTTTCTATACCGACTCGACGCACCAACCGACGCACCGCGGCATCGGTAATTTCACCAATATTATAATAGAACATGTGATTCCTAATTAAATGCGTCACTTTTGCGATGTCGTCATTGCTAAAAGCTAACCGCTTCATAATGGCCCGAGCTTGTTTGGCACCGATATGTTCATGCTGATAAAAAGTGGCAAATTTTCCGGTACCAACTTTGGCTTGCGTCTTACCAACATCATGCAACAAAGCGGCTAAACGCACGCGCCAATCATCAGACGGACAAAATTGCAAGGCAAACACGTTGTGCGCAAAAATTGTATAGATATGATGCAAATTTTGTGCAACGCCCACACCGGCCTCCAGTTCTGGAATAATACGCTGTAACAACCCACTGGTATGTAACAACCAAATGCCTTTCAAAGGATTTTCGCTGGCAATTAATTTTATTAACTCGTCCCGGATCCGCTCAGCCGAAACATGCTGAACTAATGCCACTTGCTGCTGGAGCGCAGTCCACGTGTGCGCTTCAATATTAAATCCAAGTTGGCTGGAAAACCGAATCGCCCGCAACATCCGCAAAGCATCCTCACGAAAACGTGTAGTGGCATCACCTACCGCTTGAATAAGCGATTGTTGCAAATGGGTCTGGCCTTGCCAAAGGTCAATTACGGCTGCACCATCGAACGCCAAAGCATTGATAGTAAAATCTCGTCGCGCTAAATCTTCTTTAAGTGAAATGCCAAAACGCACCGCGTCCGGATGACGAAAATCGGAATAGGCGCCATCGGCCCGATAAGTTGTTACTTCCACGGCGCAGGTAGGTTGCTGCACCGTGACGGTACCAAAAATATTCGCATAAAACGTATTAGGAAAAACCGCTTGAATTTGTTCCGGCAGTGCGTTGGTTGTGACGTCCCAATCTTTTGGTTCGCGCTGCAACAACAGATCACGCAAACAACCACCAACAATAAATGCCTCAAAGCCGGCGGCTTGAAGCACCTGCATCACGTGTTGTACATCAGTGGGCAAGATGATACGATTATCCATACGCTGACACTTTAGCATTTTGTCCCGATAGTTCAATGGATAGAACAAAAGCCTTCTAAGCTTTGGATCCAGGTTCGATTCCTGGTCGGGGCACATCAGTCATGATACTAGTTCAGCTTTTAATATAATGTTAATATATATAAGATAATAGTTAGTATGTTTACTATGAAAAATAAATACCTCGTTCTTAGTCTGCTCTGTGGTGCACTGTTTTTCAGCGTCAAACCGGCATTAGCTGCCGACTGGTACGTTGATGCAACTAATGGTAGTGATAGCGCCAGCGGTACAGAAGCTGCCCCCTGGAAAACTTTAGGTAAAATTAATTCCAGTTCAATTGCTGGCGGTGACACCGTATATTTAAAAGGCGTATTTGATAGTACTAATTTACTAGTCTTAGATGCGACCATTCAAGGAGTCAGCGCCAGTAACCCAACTACTATCCAAAATTGGGTTGATGAAACGCCAATACTTCAGCTGACCGGTAATGAGGAAAATAATATTGATGTTACGGGAAATTACTTTGTTATTTCTGGTTTACAATTTAATAATAATGATTCTTTTTTAACCCAATCTCATTCTATTTATATAAATTCTGATTCAAGTTTTATTCAAATAAATAATAATACTTTTAAAGATGCTTTTGCTGGAGTGAAACTTGACACTGGTGCCAACAATATTACGATTGATGCCAATGCATTTGCTAATAATTACTATGGCGTGGCACTAACCAATGGTGATGCTAATACTGTTACGGTAACAAATAATGTATTCTATAATAATACTGGGGTTGGGATTGGTGGAAACACAACTACTGACTTATCCATTGTAAACAACACTTTCTATAATGCTAGTGCTGGCATATATTTGGTTGCTAGTACAGGCTTAATTGAAAATAATATTTTCGTTAACCATACCGACCAAGCAATTGGCATTGGTAGCACCGACGTAATGACGCTTGACTATAATATGTTCTACAACAATACCAATGTTGGTACATTAATCCCCTCTGCCGTTGGTGAAGAATATGTTAGTTATAGTAGCTTAGCTGATTGGCAAGTAGTTGGTTATGATGCAAATTCTATTAGCGATGATCCATTATTCACTTCCACTACTAGCGGCTCAGAAGATTTTCATTTGCTAGGAGATTCTCCGGCCATTGATGTAGGAGCCGACCTCTCGGCTTTTGTAACTACAGATTATGATGGAGAGGCCAGACCACAAGGCTCCGCCTTTGATATTGGTTATGATGAAAACGTTGTTCTGGACAGCAACAACGATACCCCAGCTCAAGTTAAGGGCGTAAAAGTACCAAGTTCCTATAAAAAATCTACTCAAGCCAAAGTAAAATGGAACGAAACCGATAATGCCACTAGTTATGTTATTAATCTTTATAAATACAAAACTAAAACCGGTAAGTACACTGCCTACAAAACCTATACCATCTCTGATGCCACTACCTATAAAACTATTAAAAATTTAACTGCCGGCACAAAATATAAAGTACAAGTGCGCGCAAAAAATACCGTTGATGGAGAAACCTATAAAGGAGCCTGGAGTGATTGGTATAAATTCACCACAAAAAAATAATGCATGGTCGAACAAGAACCGATTAAAATCAAATCTCCCGATAAAATAACTCAATTACGACGTGAAGGGGGTGATGTACAAGCGGTGGTTGAACAAATGTTTTTTGATGCCTATCGATCAGGTCGAGATGATCCTGAGTTAGCTTACATTGGTTTTCAAACATTGCTAGACGCTGGCATACACGGCCAAGCAGCCATGCAATGGATGGCACAAGATACGGGAAACTTAGGAATACAAGCTAAAAGAGTATTAGATTTGGGAAGAATGTTCGACCCCGTCCAGTATGATTCACGCGTACTTGAAGAAATTGTCCATTTACGGCGCTATGAAGAATTGTATGAGTTTGATACACATGATGATCCATCAAAAAATGTTGAAATAATGTTTCGATCTATTTACCGTTTTGCGAAAAGGTTCAAAATGATTACTGACTTACCTTACGATTTTTTCTGTGATCAATTAGCTCACGAGATGCTAGAGAAAAGTGATGCCTCACTAGTTTCGACTGCAGCTACTTTTGACGTATTTGAGCCAGTATATTTTGAACTACTTGGCTCAGACGGTGTAATGGATTTAAGAGACATCGAACAGCCACGTGCTCTGCTATTAGGCTCTCTTGGTGTACATTCTGCTCGAGGGTTTGATCGTTTTTGCAGAAAAATTAATCCAAATATAGCTAGACGAGTCATCGATATTGATAGTTCTTTACCTAATGAAGTAGCCCAATATTATCCAGAATGTCGTGCGGGAATAGATATTGGAACAGCTTTACATATGCCATATCCAAGTTCATCAGTTGATCATGTTTACACCAATGTTTTATTGCATATGCTCAAAGAGGATGGTACGAAAGGAGTTAACCAAAAAATGGTTAAACAATTACTGGACGAAGTTTTTCGAGTATTAAAACCAGGTGGCAGATTTAATTTAGTAGAAAGAGCATATGGCACATATCAGCAATCACATTACGGAGAAGATACAGTGAGTGCAAAAAGTGAAGTGATAAGCTTAGCTTTGCGGACTGGTTTCATCGTCCGTAAGCAAGAAATGAAACCAAAACGTTTTGTATTATCCGGACAACAGGGAACTACCTGCCTAAGTCGCAATGGTGTAGCCTATTATCCTAATGCTTTACTGCATTGCAGTAGACAAGAATTTTTCGCGCTAAGTCTAGAAAAACCAAGCCAGACGCAATAACATTGCCAAAGATAAAAAAACTTGCTACTATACTGCAGCACTTTATTATTAGTAGAGTCTGGCAGGGTAGCTCAGTTGGTTAGAGCGTGGGACTCATAAGCCCGAGGTCGAGGGTTCGAATCCCTCTCCTGCTACGTGTCTAGTGACACCGGTGATATAATGCCGTTAGTTCTTTTCTTCATATGGTGGTC
>CAYYTZ010000048.1:0-8604 GCA_964474735.1 uncultured Gammaproteobacteria bacterium
GGCGTTGGAAAAAATCCGATCCAGCCGAATATCAAAAACAAACCTATACTATTCCAGAACACATTTCCGCAGTGCAAGACGATATTCTTGAAGCTATTTTGGCCTGCGCGCAATGTCAGAAGAATTATCGCCTGGTAAAACAAGAGTTAGAGTTTTATCGGGCTGAACAATTACCCGTACCAACCTGGTGTCCTAATTGTCGACATTTGGTGCGTTTAGCGCGGCGCCCGGGTTATGATAACTGGTCGCGACAATGTATGTGTACACAACCACAACATAATCATGTTGGTCAATGTGCCGCCATTGTTATAACGCCGTATTCACCCGAGCAGCCAGAATTAATTTATTGTGAAGATTGCTATAAAAAAGAAGTCTATTAATATGACCAAATCGCAGTGCCAACAATGCAGTAAAACCTTCCAGATCGATGATCGTGATATTAAGTTTTATAAAATGATGCAGGTACCACTGCCAACATTTTGTCCGAGTTGTCGTTTACAGCGGCGCTTAGCGTGGCGCAATGAACGTTCATTATATCAACGGCCCTGTAATAAATGCGGTAAAGTCACAGTTTGTTTGCAATCACCGCAGGGGCCACTAACTACCTATTGCAGTAGCTGTTGGTGGTCTGATACTTGGAGCTCACAAGAATACGGCCAAGCTTATAATTGGGCGCAGCCATTTTTTAAACAACTACAAGAATTGTTATTTAAAGTACCACAGCAAAGTACCGATGTTATGTATACAACTTTGGAAAATAGTGAATTCAATAACATGAATCATTATTTACGGAATTGTTATTTGTTATTCAATTCAGATTACAATGATAATTGTAGCTATGGAACTGAAATTGAACATTGTAAAGACAGTTTTGATAATTTAATGATGGATGAATGTGAATTATGCTATGAATGTGTTAATTGTCTTAAATGTTTCCGAGTATTTTTTTCGGTTGATTGTGTGAGTAGTCATGATATTTGGTTTTCAAAAAACTTAGTTAATTGCAGTAATTGCGTTGGTTCAATCAATTTACGTAATAAAGAGTATTACATTTTTAATAAATCATATACTAAAGAAGAGTATAATAAAACAATTGCCGAATTAAAACTTGGTTCTTACGAAGCCATGCAGTGGTTGGTCAAAAAGTCTCATGACACTTGGCTTAAATATCCTCATAAATACACGCATGGTAAAAACAATGATAATGTTTCTGGGGATTATATTTATAATTCAAAAAATACTGAAGATACATTTATTGCCACGGAAGCTGACAATTGTAGATATTGTATGTGGCTAATTGTGAAGAATAATCGTGATTGTTATGACTATACGCAATTTGGTGAAGATGTGGAAAAAATCTATGAATCAGCGGTTTGTGGCAAGGGTAGCCAAAATGTGATTGGCGGTTTTAGAATTTTAGAGTGCGAATCAATTCGCTATAGTTTACATTGTTATGGGAGTAAATATCTATTTGGTTGTGTTGGCCTACGTAATAAACAATATTGCATTTTGAATAAGCCATATACTAAAGAACAGTATGAAGAAATGGTACCGCGAATTATAAAGCAGATGAATGCCATGCCTTTCGTAGACAAAAATGGCAGAAAATACGTTTATGGAGATTTTTATCCGATTGAATTGGCACCGTTTGCCTATAACGAATCAACGGCTTATCAATTTTTTCCACTGAACGCAGAGGAAGCCAAAGTGCAGGGCTATAATTGGTTGGCGGTTGAACAAAAAACCAAGCTCATCACCATGGTTAGTGATAATGTACCAGATCATATCTCAATAGTGGATAAAGCAATTTTAAAAGAAACCATCGCTTGCGCACATCAAGGAATATGTCATCATCAATGTACTCAACAATTCAAGATAACGGCTGCAGAATTACAATTTTATCAGGATAATACTGTGCCTTTGCCGCGCAGCTGTCCAAATTGTCGTCATTATCAGCGATCTGCCTATCGAAATTCATTTCAATTATGGCAGCGTCAATGTATGTGTACCCAAACCGATCACGCCCATATTGGTCGTTGCATCGAGGAATTTGAAACAACATATTCACCGGAACGAAAAGAAATTATTTATTGTGAATCATGTTACCAAAAAGAAATATTATGACAAAACAATGTTTACACTGCAGTAGAACGTTCAAAATCTATCCAAAAGATTTAGATTTTTATCAAAGGATTGGTGTTCCGGCACCTACTTGGTGTCCGCGTTGCCGGGAAATGCGTCGCATGGCTTGGTGTAATGAAGGGGTGTTATATAAACGTAATTGCGCTAAATGTCACAGAGATATAATTAGTGAATTTCCTGCAAATAATCCCAGAATTGTTTGGTGTGCTACTTGCTGGTGGAAAGATGATTGGGATCCTACCATTTATGCGAAACAATTTGATTATTCTAAACCTTTTTTTGAGCAATTTCATGAATTGGATTTGGTCGTACCACATGCTTGTGTCCAAATTGATGATACCAGTGAAAATAGCGAATATACGCATCAAGCCGGTCAGAATAAAGATTGTTATATGATCTTTCATGCTACCTTTAATGAAAATTGCTTATATGGTTATGGTGTAAAAAAAGATAAAGATTGTTTGGATGTGCATAATTGTTTTGAATCAGAACTTTGTTATGAATGTGTCGATGTAAATAATTGTTATAATGTAGGCTGGAGTCAAGATTGTTTTAATTGTACTGATAGTCGCTTTCTTTACGATTGCCATGGAGTAAGCGACAGTATGCTATGTGTGGGATTGCGCAATAAAAAATATTGTTTTTTAAATGAACAATTGTCTGAAGCTGACTATAAAAAAACAATTTCACAATTAAATACTGGTTCCTTTGCAGAAATACAAACTCAGTTAAAAAAATATTCTGAACTCAAATTAAAGCACCCCCGAAAATTTGCCGAAACCAACAAAACAAATGATATTACCGGTGATCATCTGTTTAATGTGGCTTATGCTCAAGCCTGCTTCGATTGTCGTGATGCCGAACACATTGCTTATTCCAGCCAATTGCAGCTCAGCTCTAAAGATTGTTATGATCTTTACCAGTTCGGTATTAATACAGAATTAGCTTATGAAGGAGCGATGATTGGGGCAAATACCTATAATATTTTATTTAGCAATATTTGTATTTTTGGTGTGTCAAACTTAACCTATTGTATGGAATGTTTTAATGCTACTAATGAATGTTTTGGTTCTTGTGGTTTAAAAAAAGGTAAATATTGTATTTTGAATAAACAATATGATGAAGCCGAATATTACCAAGAAAAAGCTAAAATAATTCAACACATGAAACAAACCGGGGAATGGGGTGAATTTTTTCCAATAAAATTTAGTCAATCGGCCTATAATGAAACTATGGCTAATCTATGGTTTCCTTTATCTAAAGAACAAGTTTCAGCTAATGGTTGGCTTTGGCAGGATGACTTACCCGGTACTTTTGGCAAAGGAACGTTGCCTGAATTACCAGATGATATCAAAAACGCTCAAGAAACAATTACCAAAGAAGTCTTAACCTGTCTTGAATGTAGGCGTAATTACAAAATTATTGCTCGAGAATTCGAATTTTATCGAAAACAACATTATCCAATTCCAAGGCAATGCTTTGATTGTCGACGTAAAGCTAGAATGACCTTACGCAATCCTCGAAATATTTGGAGTCGGCAGTGTATGTGCACGCAAACGGACCATACTCACAGCGGTCGTTGCGCCGCAGAGTTCGAGACGACATATTCGCCCGAACGGAAAGAATTAGTGTATTGTGAAGGGTGTTACCAAAAGGAAATATTATAATCGACCAAAATATGACTAAATCATGCGTCCGCTGTAATAAAACATTTTCTATAAACGAAGCTGATTTAGCTTTTTATAAAACTATCAGCGTGCCAACACCAACTCATTGTCCCACTTGTCGGCATCAACGCCGGGCGGCCTTTCGTAATGAAAAAAATTTCTACAGTCGGCCGTGTGATTTATGTAAAAAGAACATAGTTTCAATTTATTCTAAAGATGTCGCTTTCCCGGTATATTGCAATAATTGTTTTTGGTCAGATCAGTGGGATCCCGCACGATATGGTCGTTCAGTGGATTATGCGCGTCCGTTCTTTGAACAGTTTCGTGAATTAGCCAACGTGGTTCCGCACGTCGCTTTAATTAATAGTGATAGTGAGAATTCTGATTACACAAATTATTCAACTCAGAATAAGAATTGTTATATGTGTTCTGGGACAGGTCGTTCCGAAAATTGCTATCACGGAAATCGCCTAACCCACTCCAAGGACTGTCTCAATTGTTTTGATATTTTCAAATGTGAACTGTGTCATGAGTGCGTGCAATGCAATCAGTGTTACAATGCGCATTATTCACAATTATGTCTGGGTTGTCGCGATATTGATTGGTGCTATGACTGCGTTGGGTGTAGTGATTGTTTTGGTTGTGTAGGTTTACGTAATAAACAGAATTACATTTTAAACGTTCCTTTCACCCCAGACGAATACACAAAAAAAGTGTCACAACTTAAACAAGATTTACCAAGTTTTCTAAAACAATGGGAAGAGCTTAAGTTAAAGGTTCCGCGAAAATATGCTAATTTAGTACAATCGGAAAAATGCAGTGGCAATAATTTAGAACATTGTAATTTTGCTCAGAATGCTTTTTTAGTGAGAGATTCAGAAAATGTTAGTTACATCCAAATTGGTATAGGACTTAAAGATGAAATGGATGTGACAGTTGATGACTATTCACAAATTGGTTATGAAATTGCTGGCGCCGATAAAAATTATCATAATTTATTTAGTTGTTTAGTTTGGTATGGACAATTTACATCTTACTGTCAATTTTGTTTTCATTCCAAATATCTTTTTGGTTGCGTAAGCCTAAAGAAACATCAATTTTCGATTTTAAATAAACCCTACAGTACGGAAGAGGCCTTTGTAGCCGAACGCCAAAAACTCATAACTCACATGCTTCAAACCAAGGAGTATGGAGAATTTTTTCCACTCAGTTTAAGCCCCTTTCCTTATAATGATTCGATAGCTCAGATTTATTTTCCTTTAACCGAGACCGAAGTAGTACAAGCCGGTTGGCAATGGGGAAAGAACGCCGAACGTACCAAAGGCAAGGAAACAATTGCCGCAGACGCTTTACCGGATATAATGCAAGTAGACGCAACGTTTGTTAATCAGATATTAGCCTGTGAGCAGTGTCAAACAAATTATAAATTTATTGCCGCAGAAATTGATTTAATGAAACACTTAGGGGTTGCTCTACCAAAATTGTGTCCACTTTGTCGATATCGAAAACAAATTGAATTATTAGATCCCTTTCATTTGTGGCAACGGCAATGTATGTGCACACAAGTTAGTCACGGTCATAATGGTCGTTGTGTTACCGAATTTGAGACGACTTATTCGCCTGAACGGAAAGAATTAGTGTATTGCGAAACTTGTTATCAAAAAGAAACTTATTAATAATATGGAACAGCGTTCGTGTCAACAATGTAGTAAGACTTTCCAAATCAGTGAAGCGGATTTGGCCTATTATAAAAAAATTGCTGTACCATTACCGCAATATTGTCCGGTTTGTCGACAAATTCAATTAATGGTTTGGCGTAACGAGCGGGTTTTTTACCCAGCCAGCTGCGCCTATTGTCAGCGGTCTATGATTTCTTGCTTTTCACCGAAAGTGCCATTTCCGGTTATTTGTAACGAATGTTGGTGGAGTAGTAAATTTGATCCGCAACAATTTGGCCGGGACTTCGATTTTAAACGCCCCTTCTTTGAACAATTTTCAGAATTATTGGCGGCTACACCTGTGGGCAATTTATTTATTGCTAATTCAGAAAATTCCGAATACACCCAACTCGCTGTGGGTAATAAAAATTGTTACATGGCTTTAGCGTCAGATTATAACGAAGATTCACTATATTTGGACAACTCTAATCATAACAAAGACGCCTGCGACGTAAGTTTTACCGATAAATCAGAATTATCGTATGAGAGTGTTGACCTTTACGAATCTTATAGCTGTCAGTATTCACAGAATATAAAAAATTCAAATAACTGCACGGCTTGTATTGATTGCAGTGGCTCAAATAATTTATTGGGTTGTGTTGGCATCAGGAATAAATCGTACTTAATTTTTAATCAACAATATTCGTCCGAGGAATATACCAAGCGCTACCGTGAATATAAATTACATACCTATGTCGGACTGCAAAATTTCTTAAAAGAATTTAATGAATTTAAATTGAAACATTTTCGACGTTATGCTTATGTAGTAAGTTGTGAAAAAAGCACCGGAAATTATTTAACCAACAGCCATAATTGTATCCAGTGCTTTGACCTATCAGAATCGGAAGACTGCAAATATTCAATTTATTCCTATAAAACTAAAGATGCCTACGATATCTATGGTGCTCCGGGGGCAGAGTTGGCCTATTATTCGTGCGCGATTCCGGAAACGTACAATGTCCGTTGGTCGGCGATTATTTGGCCCGGTTCGGTAAACGTTTATTATTCATATTTATGTCGAACCGCCCGTAACTGTTTTGGTTGCGTGGCCTTACATAATAACGAATATAGTATTTTGAATAAACAATATTCACCCGAGGAATACGAACGTCTACTCAAAAAGATTAAAGCTCATATGATTGAAACGGGTGAATGGGGAAATTTTTTTCCAATGAATATATCGCCCTGGGCCTATAACGAAACTATTGCTTACGATTATTATCCAATTGATAAAAACTCCGTTCAAAGTTTAGGGGCGCGTTGGGAAGATGAAGCGGCTGGACGTTTTGGTAATGCCACTTTGGCGGCAGAAAAAATTCCGCCAGATATTAATGCCGTGCCGGACAGTATTATTAATGAGGTGCTGGCTTGTGCTGCTTGTAGTCGCAATTATAAAATTGTGGCGGCAGAATTAAAGTTCTATAAAAAAATAAACGTCCCGTTGCCACGCTTGTGTTCAACTTGTCGCTATCATCATCGAATTGCCTTACGCAATGCCAGATCGTTATGGGAACGTCAGTGTATGTGTACGCAAATAGAGCATAGTCATCATGGCCGCTGTGAGACTAAATTTGAAACAACCTATGCGCCAGATCGTTTAGAAATAATCTATTGCGAATTTTGTTATCAAAAAGAGGTCTATTAATATGAATAAACAATGCGCTCAATGCAGTAAAACTTTTCATATCACCACTGACGATTTGGCATTTTACCGGCGCATCGACGTTCCGGCGCCAACTTTATGCCCGGATTGTCGACAACAGCGGCGTTTAGCCACAGCCAATCAGCTATTTTTATATAAGAATATTTGTGTCGCAACTGGTAAAGCTATTATTTCCAACTATCATCCAAACGATAGTTATATAGTGTATGATCAAGCCTATTGGCATAGCGATCAATGGGATCCTTTAAAATATGGGGTCGATTTTGATTTTAATCGGCCATTTTTTGAACAGTATTACGAGTTTGCAAAAAAAATTCCACGGCCGGCTTTATATACTGGTTATGAATATGATGATAATTCGCCTTACACAAATTATGCCGGCAAAAATAGAAATTGCCACATGATTTTTGATTCGGATAACAACGAGGATTGTTATTTTAGTTATAGCATAAATTCTTCAAAAAATTGTATAGATTGTTATCGTGTGCGAAAATCTGAATTGTGCTATGAAAGTATCGATTGTAAAAATTGCTACGGCAGTTGGTATTTACAGGATTCTCAAGGTTGCTCTAGTAGCTTTTTTTTAAAAGATTGTATTAATGTGCGAAATTCGTTTATGTGTGTTGGTTTGCGCCATAAAGAATATTATATTTTAAATAAATCAGTCAGTCCCGCAGAATATAAAAAGACATTACAACAACTATCTAGTCGTAAAAATGTTGAACAACTTAAACAACAATTTGCTGAATTCGCGTTAAAGTTTCCTAATAAATTTATGCATGGTACACACAATGAAAACGTGCTGGGTGATTATTTAAGTAATTGTAAATCAGCTATTAATTGTTATGACTCAAATGATTTAGAAAATTGTAAATATTTTTATCAAGCCTTTGATAATGGCAAAGATTGTATGGATGTGCAGGAGATTGGTGAAAATGTTGAATTGTGTTACGAGTGTTCAAATATTGGTTATACTGCCTATAACGTAAAATTTTCGACGCATGGATTAGGGAATTTAATGAATTTTACTTATTGTAATTATTGTTTGCATGGACGTGATCTTTTTGCCTGTTTTGGTTTGCGCCATAAGCAATTTTGTATTCTTAATAAACAATATAGCGAAGCAGATTATTATAGTTTGTCTAAAAAAATAATCGCGTATATGAAACAAACTGGTGAATGGGGTGAAAACTGGCCTATGCGCTACAGTCCATTTGCTTATAACGAAACTTTAGCTCAAGATTATTATCCCTTATCAAAATCAGTAGCGCATACACATAAGTTATTTTGGCGCGATCTAGAAAATAATAGTCCAATGACTGTGTCGCTGCCACCACCAGACACAATACAAGAAATTAACACTGATCTTACTAAAATTATCTTGCAATGTAGTCGTTGTTTACGCAATTATAAA
>CAYYTZ010000049.1:0-8584 GCA_964474735.1 uncultured Gammaproteobacteria bacterium
CGCTGAACCTGTTTTAGTTGATTGCGTGATTGGTAATTGTTTTGTGCTACGAACCAGCGCGCTTGACAAAATTGGGCTATTGGACGAAAAGTTTTTTGCTTACTATGAAGAAGCGGATTGGTGCAGGCGTGCTCAGCAGGCTGAGTATGCTTGCGCCATTGTACCCAGCGCCATCATCACACACGCTAAAGCTGGTAGCTGGCGTACCTATTTAATTACGCGCAATATGATTTGGTTCCAGAAACGCTATGCCAATTTGGCCCAGTTGATCTTTTTTTGGTGGTATTTTTGGTTTTATTTTATTATTGAACGCTGGCGCAAAGGTTCAACTTTATCTGATTTGTTGCGGGCGGCGCGCGATGGCTGGTTGAATCGTAATAGTGGCAAACCATGAAATACTCAATTATCGTTCCAGTTTATAAAGATCCAGCTTTAACAAACTGTCTGGCGGGGTTTCGTCAGTTGAATTTTTCTAACACCGATTATGAAATTATTATTGTGGAAAATGGAGAAAAGACTGATTGGATTGAGCACGCCACGCGCCAGTTCGGCTACCAATATATTTATTCAGAAACAGCCGGTTCGTATCATGCCAGAAATCTTGGTATGCAAGCAGCTCAGGGTGATATTTTTGCTTTTACAGATTCTGATTGTGTAGTTGATCCCGATTGGTTAAAAGAGCTCGACGCCGCCTTTATGCAATCAACCGTCGCTGGTCTAATGGGTTATACACGTGGTGCCACTACCACTAGCCAGATTGCTCAATACGAACAACGGATGTATGAAGCAAACATTGCCGGTTTTACCGGGGAAACTCAGTTGCGCCGAATTGATACACGCAATTTTGCCCTGCGCCGTTCGGTTTATGAAAAAATTGGCGGATTTCTAGATGACATTCGCTTTGGTGGCGATATGGAATATGGGGCGCGGGCCCATCAGGCTGGCTTTAAACTAATCTACAATGCCAAAGTCTGTGCTACACATGCCAATATTGAACAACTTCACGTTCTACTGCAAAAACGCGTAAAACAAAATGCCGCAAATCTGGCACTATTAACCAAACATAATGCAGTGTTTATTCAAACCTACTTCCCCCAACTTTTGCGCTACCGACCAGGTTTGGCTGCGTATTTGTGGCTTGCTATTTACGGATTGGCTTATGTTAAACTGTGGCTCGTTAGTCCGCTACTTTGCCAATTACTGCCCACCACAGCTGGCTATTGGCTTTTCAAGGTGTCTAATGTTGTAGCGATTCGTTTTGGGATGTTAAAGGCTGTGGTACAATCTCCTGTATGATCAGTATAATTATTTTATCGTGGAATGACCGCAAACTGGTAACCCAAAGTGTGCAGTCAATTTTGCTTAACAATAAGCACAGCGACGTACCTTATGAGTGTATTGTTATCGATAATGCCTCAGCCGATGACAGTGTGGCGATGTTAGAACAATTTGGTGACCAAATCCGTTTAATCAAAAATGATCACAATGCCGGTTACGCTGGCGGTAACAATCAAGGCTACCAGTTAGCTAAAGGTGATTATATTTTATTGCTTAATCAAGATACCATTGTTCCGCCGCACACTATTTCAGCCATGGCACACTGGCTCGATCAACATCAAGATTATGGTGGAGTTACAACCAAACTGCTTAACCCGGATAACAGTGTTCAGTTCTATATGCACCGACGCTTTCCCACTTTATGGAGCTTGTCCTTAGCGTTACTACATAAACGTTGGCCTCGTTTCGCCCCAAAATCTGTGCGCTCATATTTATACTTCGACCAAGATTTTAAAACTGATTTCGACATTGAACAAGCCGCCGGAGCGTGTTTTATGGTTCGCCGCTCAGCTATTGCCAAATTGGGTTATTTATTTGATGCCAAACATTTCCCGCTCTACTACAATGATGTGGACTTGAGCTATCGACTATGGCAGGCTGGTTATAAAATTCGTTGTCTTTGTAACGTTGCTATTACACACTATAAAGGCACCAGTGTACGAAAAGTTCCGCGTTGGCGTAATACTAAAATATATTTAGCTGCGCTGTGGAATTATTTTTTTGTGCTACGTCGTTCCGCCAAGTCTTCTGGTGTGAAGTGATAAACCACAACTAAGGTATCATTGAGTTCCGTTATTCGATCAAACCGCTCAGCGGCGAAATTTTTTATATTGTCGCGTAAATGCCGTTGATGCGTGAAATTATATATCACCCAACCACCGGTATTGCCCTCCGCTGCTAAATTTTTAAATTCTGCTAACGAGAGGCTTTGGTACCCGCCTAACTTTTTAACGGGGATTGAGTGATTTGTCCAATAATAAAAGCGCGGAGTTTGCATAAGGACTATTTCACCCGGTTGATAGCGCTGCAAAACATACTGATAAGCTGTTGGCATGTCCGCATACCCTAACTCGGCAGCAGTTTGATCGGCCAAGGCAGGACGCAACACTACGCCGTCAGCTGGTAGCCCAGGCCAGCTAAGCCACGGCCCAGCTATTATAACAAAACCAACCACTAAGGTGCTGGCCAACCAACGCGGTTTTGCCACAACCGTATAAATAAATGTGGCTGCAGTATAAAAACCAACTGCCGTAACTATGGTCAAAAATGGTATGACAAAACTAATATAGCGTTGCGCATCCCAACGATGACTAAAGAAGACAAAATAGCTTAAAACCACGCCACTAAGGATTGCGCAGTATAAAGTAAAGCTCCGCCAATTCTTGCCTCGGCCCAGGCACTGGCTACCAATCCCCACAAAAGTAAATATCATCGCCAAGCCGGCAAAATGCCAATTCTCAAAAAGTAGTTGTAAGTATGTCCAATGCGGTTCACTCCGAATAATAATTGCATCCAAGGGGAATACTTTATAACCCAGACTCTGTAACGTCACGGCTAATAAGATAAATATTACTCCGACACAACCTAAAATAAACCAATAACGATCTGCTGCTTGCCGCTTCACTAAATACATCAGCCAGCGCAACATTACATATACGGCAATTGCACCAAGCAGTGCTAGCGCCAACTCTTTAAAAATACTAATACCTAAAACCAGCGCAATTAATCCAGTGACGGCCCAAAACCACCGGACGCGATTAGTTTTTGTTTCACACCACTGATATACGGCCACCCCCACAATAAATAAACACACAATCAACATTGAATACATGCGCACGTAACGAGATAAACCAATCATAAAATTATCTAAGACCAAAATCGTACCCACAACACCAGCCAAATATCGATGACGTGTGATGTGATTTACAACCACAACGACAATCGGTATCAGTACAATCCCCCATAACGCTGCCGGTATCCGCGCCGCCGCCGCCGAAACGCCAAATATTTTTAGACTGGCAATTACCTGCACAATAAACGGCAGTGCCCGCGTATAGCTTTCACCTAGAGTTTCAGTATAAAAATCATAGCGCGCAAACTCGCCCGTGTTAATCCAGCCGACCGCTGTTTCAAACTGGTAGTACTCATCATTATATAAATTCACGACCCCTAGATTAGCCAAGCGCAACCAGGTCGCCACGATTATTAAACCCGCTAACCACAGCCAATGAATATGTAGACTTTTCATGAGATTTCAAGTATAATCGACGGGTTATTTTATGGCAAGAAAGACTGTTGTGATCGGTTTGGACGGGGCTACCTTCCGCCTGCTTGATCCGCTATTTAAACAAGGCATCATGCCAAATTTAGCCCGTTTGCAACGCTCTGGCGCTTCGGCAGTTTTACGTTCCACTATGCCGCCTTATACCGCTCCGGCTTGGACGACTTTTGCCACTGGGGTTAATCCTGGTAAGCACGGTTGTTATGACTTCTTATTACCCACCAATGACCTAGAAAAATTTGATTTGTGCAACAGTAGCCATATTCGAACCGCTACTATTTATGAATTGCTGGCTGCCGCTGGTAAAAAATCAATTCTGGTTAACTTACCAAACAGTTACCCGCCTAAACTCGCCTCTCCTACCATTACCGATATGTTAACTGTCGGTGATAATTGTGTTTTTCCGGAATCACTTAAAACTAAATATCCAAGTTTACAACGCTATCGCCTAGCACCCAATGAGGAGTTGAATGTCAAAGGTCAGCTGACTGAATATGTTGACGATATTATTGCGGTGGAAACGGATCATCTGGCTGCCGTGCGTGACTTGTGGGCTAATGAACCATGGGATTTCTTCTATTATTTATTCTCGGCCACCGATTGGATTTCGCATGCCATGTTTAATCGCCTACTCGACGGCTCATTTCCCAAAGCTTACGATTTATTTCGTTATATTGACGACCAAATTGGTTGGTTTATGGAAAATTTACCGACGGGAGCGCAGTTATTTGTATTGTCCGACCATGGGTTCAAAACATATCCGCAAACGTTCTATTTTAATTCTTGGTTAGAACAACAGGGTTATCTAAAAACCAAAACTGCCGACGCGGAAAGTTTCCATCAAGATATCAGTAAACAAGATGAACAACGCCGTCAACTGCAAAATCAGAAACGTTTTAAAGTTGGTATCAGTAAAAATACCATGAACTGGTTGAGTAAAAGTAAAACCATTGAACGTGGGGCGCGCTGGTTTTATCACAAAATTGCCAAACCTTTTTTTCCGATTCGATTCAACTTAGACATTACCATCGACTTCGACAGTACCAAAGTGTGCTTCCCGAAAGGGCGCACCATGACCGCTATTTATATTAATGACGGCCGCAAATACAAACAAGGCAAATCCATGACCAACGCAGAATATCTTAGCCTGCGCAGTGAGATTAAAACCAAGCTTGAAACATTACGCGGGCCAGACGGTAAATTAGTCACGCCTAAGGTCTACACCAAAGAAGATATTTATGGTGAGGCCACACCCGAACGCTGCCCAGATTTATTTTATGAATTCGGCGATTATTGGTTTGTTGGCCAATTTCATTCCAGTGAACTTTTTGTTGAAGAATTATCCAATAAACATGATTCGCTGGGAGTATTTTTTGCCTACGGCGACGGCATCACGGCTGACACAAAATTAACCGAACAATCAATTGCCGCAATTACCCCAACCATATTACACGCCATGAATTTACCCGTTCCAAAATATATGGATAGTGCACCGTTACCAATTTTTACCGAAACTGTCCCAGTAGAATGGAGCGATCAACCCATGTTAGTAGAACGCCAGGTTATTAATGAAATGCTCGACCACATCAAATTATGACCACCAGTCCAAAAGTTATTGTTATCGGTTTAGATGGAGCGACTTTCAAGTTGTTGGATCCACAAATTAAAGCCGGACGCATGCCAAATTTAAAACGTTTAATTGAACGTGGTGTACGCGGCACTTTACTTTCCACCAAACCACCAGTCACCGTGCCGGCCTGGACAACCTTCGCGACCGGCGTCCAACCTGGTAAGCACGGTTGCTATGATTTTTTTCTGCCCGGAAAAAATATTCGTGATTTTCGACCAGCCACCAGTGCGGAAATAAAAGTACCCACCCTTTACGAGCTGCTTAATGACGCTGGGAAAAAATCTATTCTGGTTAATTTACCAAACTCCTATCCTCCTCGCTTACCACACCAAACTTTGATAACGGATTTTATGACCTATGGTGAGGAATATATTTTCCCGGCCAGCTTAAAAGAAAAATATCCAGAACTCAAACAATATAAACTTAGTCCGGATGAAAAATTAAAATTGACTAAACCGCTGGATGAATATATCGAACATATTTTGCAAATTGAACGGGATCGAGTAGCGGCGGTTAAGCGTTTAATGATGGGCGAAACTTGGGATATGTTTTTCTTTTTATTTTCTTCCACCGATTGGGTATCACATTTAGTTTTTAATGAAATGGCCACTGGGCAAAGACCAAAAGCTATGGAGGTTTTCCCGTTAGTCGATCAATTTTTTGGCTGGCTGGACGAAACCTATGGCGATACCACAAATATCTATGTAATGTCCGATCATGGTTTTACTTACTACACCGAGCTATTTTATATTAATCGCTGGCTGGAACAGCAAGGCTACTTGACCACCAGCACTGGCGTAGGAAAATTCGAAGAAAATGCCACCGCGCGGCGCCGTAGTTTAGATAAAGCTCGTTCGGCTAAGAAATTTCGTATCAAAATTAATAAACGAACTTTACGTTGGTTATTTATTCACCCGGCCATTGAACGCCTGATGAAAAAATTCTACCACAAAATTATTAAAAAAATATTACCAATTCACGTGGATGTTAATATAGGAATTGATCTGGATAAAACTAAGGTCTGCTTTCCGCGCGGCAGTATGCTGCAAACGCTCTATCTCAACTATCAGGGAAATTTTGCCGAAGGTCTTATTACTGATCGTGCCGAATACGACCACATTCGGGCTGATGTAAAAAATAAATTAGAAGCTCTTCGCACTCCATCCGGCCAGCGCGTTACTGAACATGTCTATACCAAAGAAGAACTTTATGGCGAACATCCGCCCACACCATCGCCAGACCTACATTGTGCCACTAAAGATGTTTGGATTGTTGGTCATCTGCATGCCCAAAACATTTTTGAAAATCAAATTTCTAATAAACACGATGAATTTGGGGTTTTTATGGCGGCTGGGCCAGATATCCGTCAGGGTGAAATTACCGAAGCTGGTATAGAAGATATTACACCGACACTTTTGCATCATTTTGGTTTAGCGGTGCCCAATTATACCGATGGTAAAGTTTTAGATATTTTTCAACCAAATAGCGAGCCGGCTCAGCGTTCACCCAAAGTTACACCAATTAAACGGGCCGAACACGCTGCTTTAACCCAGTTACTTGATGATATTTCTGTATGAGCACCACCACACCAGTTAGTGCTAAACAAAAAGTTGTCGTAATTGGCTTAGACGGCTCCAGTTGGGATTTGGTAAATAAAATGATAGCGGCCGGACGTTTGCCAAATTTGCAAGCGATCAAGCAAAGCGGCGTGGCCACAAAACTACGCTCTACTCATCCGGCGCACAGTGCTCCCGCTTGGACAACTTTTGCCACCGGCCTTCCACCAACCGAGCATGGCTGTTTAGATTTTTTAGTTGTGCGTGACGATATTGACGACCTGGATATCATCGACAGTACAAAAATTACCCAAGAAACTATTTACGAAACCATGGTGCGGCATGGACGCACACCAATTTTAATCAACTTGCCCAACACTTTTCCGCCAAAACTGAAAAACCATATCACTATCACCAGTTTAATGACCCGGGGTAACCATTATATTTATCCGGAATCACTTAAACAAAAATATCCAGAGCTGCAGCAATATCGCTTATCGCCCAATGCCAAATTACGTGCTAAAAACCAATTCGAGCCTTATGTTAATGATGTGGTGCAATTAGAGCGTGAGCGGATTGCCGGTGCCAAACAGTTATTTGAACACGAGCCTTGGGATTTCTTTTTTTATTTAAGTTCAGGCACAGATTGGGTATCACATGTGGTATATGATAAAGCCTTGCGCGAAAACTACCAACCAGCCTGGGCAGTTTGGGATGTGATGGATGATTTTATTGGTTGGATAAAAGAACGACTGGATGATAATACTACATTATTTATCATGTCGGATCACGGCTTCCGTGTCTATGATAAGATTTTTTACATGAACCGTTGGCTTGAACAAAAGGGCTTGGCCACAACTGCAGAGGGTAAAGGCTCTTTTCAACAAGAACACACTAAATTGTCCCAAGAAGTTGGTAAAGTGCAGAGTAAGCGAATTCAATTAAAAATGGGTAAATCCGTGCGGCGCGTTTTATCGGCGTTTCCACCGCTGGAGCGGCTCGCCAAATGGTGCTACACCCATATTGTAAAAAAATATTTACCGGTTAATGTAACAGTTAATTTAAAACTGGATCTAAGTAAAACTTTAGTCGCCTTTCCGCGCGGTTCAATGGCCAGTATGCTTTATATCAACGATTCTGCTCGCTTTAAACACGGTATTGTCCCACCTAACGAACGAGCCACTTTAACCAAACGCCTAAAACAAGAACTGGCCGAACTACGTGATAAACAAGGAAACACGATTGTCGGGAACGTTTATACTGCTGCAGAAATTTATGGTGAACGCTTGGCAAAAAATGCTCCGGATTTATTTTTGGAAGCGGACAAATATTACTTATCTGGCTCACTACATTCCTCCAGTTTATTTGAAACCACCACCAAAAATTATCACGACGGCGATGGTATGTTATTGGCTTTTGGCGAAAATATTGCGCCTCGACCGCTGGCAGAAAATAATATTATGAATCTACCACCCACTTTAATTCATGCCCTGGGTTTACCGGTCCAACACCAATATGCCGGACAAACCATTGATGTTTTTAATCCGAATTGGTCAGCCACACATCCGGTACAAACCGAAATATATAATGAACATTTCGCCGCTAAACGACTATTACAAGACATTGATTTTTAGACTATGAACCAAGGGCGCTATGTTTTGGCTACGTTATCCCGCTTGGTCACTTCACGTTTAATTTCGCGCGTGCTGATGGCAGTTTCAGTTATTTTAGCGTCGCGCTATATCATTGACGATCCGGCTTTAGCGGATGCGTTCGATG
>CAYYTZ010000050.1:0-8541 GCA_964474735.1 uncultured Gammaproteobacteria bacterium
TTGAGAAAAATAATTGTTTACCCGTTGATCGAATGGTGTTGTTTGAAGCTCTGCAGCAAACGAGCGTGGCAGCCGCCATTGATGAAAGTCGTCCGGAAATTGCCGGTGTTTATATTTATACCAAAGATAAAATGCTGGTTTTAGCAGCGACCGATAGTTATCGACTAGCCGAGAGTTCGATTGTGTTGCCACAGGCCACCGAGGGGTTGTTTAATTGCATTTTGCCACAGCGCTCGGCGCAAGAGCTCCTACGCTTATTGCAAAACTCAAACACTATTGAGCAAGTCGAGTTATGCGTGACTGAAACACAACTGGCTTGCATAGGCGCGGACGTGGAGTTTGTTTCGCGTTTGGTGCAGGGGCACTTTCCAGATTACGAACAAATTATTCCACAAACCGGGCGTACCACCGTTACGGCGAACCGAGCTGATTTGGTAAAGGCCGTGAAAGGAACAGCGCTCTTTTCTAAGACCGGCGTTAATGATATTGAGGTTACCATTGCCCCAGATACGCAACAAATAAAACTGTGTGCCACCAACGCACAGGTGGGAGAAAATACCACAGTGGTGGCCGCAGACATTAGTGGGGAAACAATTACGGTGGTATTGAACTATCGTTTCATCTTAGATGGTTTACAACATGGCAAGGGCGATAAAATGACGCTATTGATTAATGATCGCAATAGTCCAGGCATGTTTAGATCAACCGACCCGACGGATCGTTATATTTATATTATTATGCCGATCAAACAATAATGATGCGGACAATTACGCGGGGAGATTTTTTGCGCTGTCTACGCAAAGCCGGCGTAGCGGGTAGAGTTGAGGCCACGCAAGCGCTAGAGGCCTTTCGTTTATATATGGCTAGTGAGTTTCCAGAAATCTCGGTTGATGATTATGAGCCGTTGTTTGTGCAAGACAAGGTTTTGGTTATTCGGTCACACAATGCCGCCTTACAGCACGCGCTGGCTGAGCGGGAAGTAGAAATTACACATTTTATTACTCAAGCCGCCGGCATCAAAGTGCAGCAATTGCGTTTTCGCCCGTAGTACTAATTGCCGTTAGAGCTTTTCTTTTTTGAGTTTGTATTGGAAGAGGAATTTGAGTTGTTGGAATTGCTGTTTTTGTTTGAGTTGGACTTGTTCACATTCGTATTGTTGGTGTTTTTGTTCGAGGAGTTCGTATTATTGTCGGTAGGGCTGTAAGTAAAGCTGACGCTGGCTGAGGTAACGTTATCTCGATCGTTGGTGACCCGGACAGTTAACGTATGAGACCCGGTGGTGAGGGTCGTTGGAATATAGTCGGTTTCAAATGGCGAGCTCACTTGGACATCGACCGTGACACTATCAATAACGTATTCAATTTGCTTGATGTTTCGATTCGTACCGGGATGGACCCGAGTTTGGATAGCAAAGGTTTTGTCGGTTAACGTTGCTCCATTGGTTGGGTTGGTAATTGTAACAGTCGGAGATTGATCGGCGGAGCGTAAACTACAATCCTCGTACACGGTTTTTTCTGTAATATAATCATCTTGCCCCGCGGCCCATAATTGGATAGCCGCTTCCCAAGAATTATACATTGGGTCGTCTGCTGGTTTTTCTGGTGGCGCCCCGAGCGGATCATCCTTGCGCAAATAGTGTAAAATAGTGTGGACCTCTTTAAATTCCTTTTTTTCTTTAAATTCAGCGGGGTAACTAGCAATGCACTCGTCGGGAATTATGTGTTGGGTGCCCTTGTCTACATATTTTTCAACCGTCTCACCGATTTGACCGGACAACACACCTTTATTAGCAGTGCTCTTAGGCGGAGCGGCAAAGGTTTCATCGGGCAGGCCATCAAGAATGCGCGACATATAATCATTGGCAATTGGCGCAGCAATAATAACCCCATCTGCCATATAATTCATGGCCGCATTATCGTTGTTTCCGGTCCAGATGCCCGTGACAAATGACGGGGTATATAAAATTGTCCAAGCATCATGAAAATCATTGGTCGTACCGGTTTTTCCGGCCGTCGTTTTGCCCGGAATATTCAGAGCCGCAAAAGTGGAACCACGCGCCCCTTGATCCGACAAAACACTGTTCAGATTTTGCACGGCAGTTTTATCGAGCACTTGAGTAGCAGAGTCTGTCCATTCATATAAAACATTACCAGAACGGTCCTCGACTTTTAAAATGCTGGCCGTTGGGTGGCGCTCGCCTTCACGGGCAAAGGTAGCAAAAGCTGAGGCGTGTTCAAGTAGCTTTACTTCTCCACCACCAAGCGCTAAGGCCAGGCCAAACCGATCGCGGTCGCCCAAGGTGGTGTAGCCTAGACCAGCAGCCGTATCGAGCACCTTGTCTTTCCCGGTCAGGTAAATGGTTTTTACCGCTGGAATATTAAGTGATTGAGCCAGCGTGCGGCGCATGGTCAGCGGACCAGACACGCCCATACTAAAGTTGTGCGGGTGATAGTTGCCGATCTCTGTAGGAAAATCAGTTTCCACATCAAAGAGAACAGTGTTTGGGCTGTATCCATTGGAAAAGGCAGTAACATACACCACCGGCTTAAATGAAGAACCAGGCTGGCGCGGACTGATTGCTACATTAAATTGACCATCATAATCTTCAGCATAGTAGTCTTTAGAGCCCACCATGGCCAGGATTTGACCGTTGTGTGCATCGAGCGAAACTAAAGCAGCATTACTACCGCCATATTTTTCTACTTTTTCTATGCCGTTGGTAATTACCTCTTCTGCCAAGCCCTGTTTGTCGTAGTCTAACGTGGTAGTTACGCGTAATCCTTGGTTAATAAAATTTGCACCAAAATCATCTTCAAGTTGTGAAATAACATAGTCAACAAAATGAGGTGCTTCTTTTTTTACCACCGCCTGTTTGATTTCAATCGTTTCGGCCTTGGCAGCCGTAGCTTCTTCGCTAGTGATGTACTTTTCTTCCGCCATCCGATCAAGGACAAAATCTTTGCGCTTAAGCAGGCTTTCAAAATCTTGAGTGATGCGACTAGGCTTTTGTGGAACGGCGGCCAAAAAAGCGGCCTGCGCTAAAGTTAAGTCTTTAGGAGGTTTTTCAAAATAACTTTGTGCACCGGCGGCTACACCTAAGTTAATACCACCATACGGCGCTTCATTTAGATAGAATTCTAGAATTTTATTCTTGTCGTATTTACGCTCCAATTCGATAGACAAAATTAACTCTTTAATTTTACGTGAATAGGTACTTTCGTTTCCAACAATAGCCATTTTTACAAACTGTTGGGTAATTGTAGATCCTCCGACCTGACGATCTGATGCAATGTTGATTCCAGTGGAACGAATAATTGCTATTGGGTCAAAGCCGTGGTGGTTGTAGAAATTTTTATCTTCAACCGCGATAGTAGCATTGCGCAGGTTTTCTGGGATATCATCAAGCTTGGTGTAGGTACGACGGACATCTTTACCGGTCTCGTAGAGTAAATGTTCACCAGTACGATCGTAAATTTTTGTACTTTCGGTTAGAACCCGACTTTCCAGCTGATCGGTGCTGGGAAGGTCTTTAGCGAACCAGGCGAAGACGGCTACGCCCGAGATAGCTCCGGCGACAACCAAAATGGCAAACGCAATCAATATGCGCTTAAGCCAGCGTTTCCAGCGAGGTTGCTTTTTCCGCTTAGCAATTTTTTGTTCAGCCTTGGTTAGCGGCTTAATATTGGTGATACTGGTAGAAGATTTTTTTATAGCCATACCGTAACCTACCGGCCTGGCTGTGGACTTGGAACCATTAGTCGTCGGATGGGTTGATGAATGACTTTTTGGTGCGCTGGAAATAGGTTGTTTCATACAGCAGAAGAGCTCTAGTCTAGCAAAAAAAATTTGGCTTGTCCAACGCCAAAGACTATGCTAGTTTGAAGCCATGACAGACTTGGTTACGTTACTAAAACGCGGCGTAGATACGATTTATCCATCTACTAAGGCCCTTGAGCAATTTATTGCCAGTGGGGAAAAACTAACCTTATATCTAGGAGTTGATCCCACCGGGGCGCAATTGCACATTGGTCATACCGTGGTGTTGCGTAAATTGGCACAGTTTCAACAAGCCGGCCATAAGGTGATTCTATTGATAGGTGATTTTACTGGTCGGATTGGAGATCCGGCCGGTAAAGACAAAACTCGAATGCCGCTTACGTCAGAACAGGTTGTAGCTAATGCCGAGACCTATAAACAACAAGCTGCAAAAATTTTAGATTTTAACCACCCCACGAACCCCGTCGAGTTGCGCTATAATAGCACCTGGTTAGCGAAATTAACCTTTGAGGATGTTATTAAACTGGCCGCGCATTTTACTGTGCAACAGATGTTAGAGCGCGATATGTTTGAGCGGAGACTGAAGGAAAACAAACCCATTTCACTGCACGAATTTTTTTATCCATTGATGCAGGGTTACGATTCGGTCGCGATGAACGTGGATTTAGAAGTAGGAGGCACCGATCAAACTTTTAATATGTTGGCGGGGCGCACCTTACAGAGAGTAATTAATAATCATGAAAAATTTGTTTTGACGGTTCCCTTGTTAGCCGATTCGCATGGCGTA
The DNA here is from genome assembly GCA_964474735.1 of uncultured Gammaproteobacteria bacterium. GTDB lineage: Bacteria > Patescibacteriota > Patescibacteriia > UBA9570 > UBA9570 > UBA9570. Next base: position 4,565 of record CAYYTZ010000050.1, read on the forward strand.
AAAATAGGCAAGACTGAAGGCAATGTAATTGCCATTACTGCACCGGCCGAAGATTTGTATGGGAAAATTATGGCGCTAGGAGATGACGTGATTGTGCAAGCATTTGAATTATGTACAGACATTCCAGCAACCGAGATAACAGCGATGGCACAAGCAATGAAGACTGGTGCTAATCCAAAGGAATATAAAATGAAGTTAGCTCGCGAGATTGTAACTCTGTACTATTCAGCTGTCGCCGCTATAGCCGCCGAGGAACAATTTAATCAGATTTTTCGTGATAAAGGCCGACCAGACGAAATACCGACGGCTACTGTGCCAACCTCAACCGAAGCACTTACCGTGTTGGTTGAATTACAATTAGCAAAAAACAAGTCAGCCGCCAAACGGTTGTTCGAACAAGGTGGTGTAAAAGTGAATGATCAAGTTGTGCAAGATTGGCGCGCAGCCTTTTCACTGAAAACTGGCGACGTTATTCAGGTCGGCAAGCGAGCTTTTGTTGAATTGATGTAAGGCGTACGAAAGAGGCGCAGCCGGACCTTCTCGAGCGACTTAGGCTTCCGTTAAGCGAGGGAAGTGTCCGGCGAGCCTTTTATTTGAACAAGTTAGTCATGCGTTAAACGAAGGAAGCTTTCTCGGCGCTGATCTACGCTTCCTGGTAATCGTTTTTTGACGGGTCAATTAAGAACCCGACCAAATCTTTTTTCCCTACCAAAATTGGGTACAATAATATTTTACGGTCGACAATACTGGCCACTGTTTGAATTTTTTTATTGCGTAAACGAAATTGAAAACGTATATACGGGCGCACGGTTATTCCGTTGGTAGCCGGAATTACTCGGACGTCATATAAACCAGAGATGGCTTTTTTTAACGCGGGGGTAATTTGTTTTTGAATAGTTTGCCGGACAGTTTTAAAATTGCGTTTAGTGATCTTTAGCTTGGGAAACAACCTATGAAAATCGGTATAAACATGGACCAAACCAATTTTTTTAGCAATTGAAACATCAATGGCGGTGGTGCGAGCACCGGTATCAATTTTAGCTTTACGGCGAATAAATTTGCCGTTCGGTAAAGTGATTTTGACTTCTTCTTCTAGGCCAATAATTGGTTTGCGCATATAGGCATCATACTGCATTTGTCGGATTAATCAAAAAACCAGCCAGATCGCGGCGGCCAATAATCATGGGGTATGATAGTTTGTTATCAACCGCTACGGCAACTTGTGTAGTAATAAGTTTTTTACCCAAACGAAATTGCAGCGGGAGCTTTGGTCGAATGATATATTGTCCGCCGGAACGAACCGCTACAATATCTACAATATCAGGATGTAGTCCATGGATGGCATGACGAAATGACTCTTCCACCGCCTGGGCCCGATCGGCTGCCACCGTGCCGGGTAGGACAATTTTTTCAAGCGCACTGATCGCTTCACCAAAACCCAATTTTATAGCCAAATCTTTTGTAATAGTGGTTGAGGCCAAACCAGTGTCAACCAAAGAGCGCACAGTATGAGTAGTTTGATTTTTTCCAACCACCTGGACGGTTTCAAAAATCCCCAAAATTATATGGTCGCTAATTTGGGCTTGGCTAGTTGCTGCATTTGGTTTACGAAAAAGTTCGTGACTGACCTTAAGGCCATGTTGAGCGCTATCAATGTGTAAACCGGCCACTCGTTCTAGGCGGTCACGCAAAGTTATCCGATTGGCGTTTTGAATTTCTAAACCAGGATGACCATTTACTTCTAGTATCACCGGACCATATTGTTTATCAAAAACAATGTCAACGCCAGCATAACCCAAACCAACAGCTAGGGCAGCTTCAATACTGATGCGCAAAATTGTGTCCCACTCCGGAATGGCAATGCCGCTTAATGGTGTATTAAAATCCGGATGACGCTCAAGATCACCTAAGGTTTTTGAGACGGCATAAGTAGTAATACCAGTTTCCAGATCAATCCCCACACCAATTCCCCCAATGTGCAAGTTAGCTTTTCCTTGAGATTCTTTTGTGGGGAGGCGCAGCATGGCCATCACCGGCACGGAATTGAATACTACCACCCGAATATCCGGCACACCTTGATAGCTGATGTTTTTAAATTGTTCGGATGATTTTAAGCGTTCTTCAAAATAGGCAATGTCAGGAATGTTAGACATGGAGAAATTACCATCTAAGATATTACTGGCATGACGGCGCAAATCATCTTCGGTGTAGAGTTCGTCGCCGGTGCTAATCCAACGCTGTTGTTTATCTTTGCCGTAAATAATTATAATACCGCCTCCACCTAAGCCGAAATTTGGCTTAAGCACAAAACTAGTGGGGAGACTCGACCAATCAAAGGTAAACAACTCTTTACGATTATTAATTACTCCAAACAATTTAGCGGTGGGCAAGCCGGCTTCAAGCAAACATTTTTTAGTAGCTAATTTATTGTTCGCTAATTTTACCGCCCGGCCGGGATTGTGCGGGCGAATAAACACTAAATTTCTGGCGTTCATTCCCAGAATGCGGTGAGACGCGCGCAACCTAGACAGCATAAACAAAATTAAGGCCGGTTAGTCGGTTTAAGTAAACGACGAAAGCGGAAGTATTCAGCAATGCGGAGCCCAGAAAAGCGACCGAGCGCAATGTTTATTGCAAAAGTCAACAAAACAACCTCGGGGTAGGCCAAAAGTAAGGTTTCAAACGAATCCCAGGTAACAATTAAATAACTAACAATGGCCAAGACAAGCGTTTCCAGCGTCAGGAAGATGGCGCTGCGATCGCCTTGTTCAATTTGAACCTCAACGAATTTTTCGCTTAAAATAATCATTACGAGAATTGGGAAGATCGAGAGTGATAAAAAAGTGGTTTGATTAAAATAAGTCGCAATAATAAACATAAAAAAAATGGTAAAACTGACAATCGTTAGCACAATTGCCATGCGCGGCATATACAGTAAATGCAAACGACGCACCGCAATGCGGGCCAACGTGGCTGCCAGCAATAACACCACAAAAATAATAACGCCGTAATTAAGTCCGGTAATCACAAAAGTCAGCGCCATGAGCGATGGAATGTAGATACCAAACGCTTTTACGCCGACAATTTGACGACCAAAAGAAACAATCGTTGCGACCACGGGTAAAATAAGCAGTAGAAAAATAGTGTCCTGGCTAACGCCGCGATTCATTAAATAGTTAATACTAAACGATAAAAAATTTAACGGACCAAGGGTTTCCAGTGCCCGTTGGCTGTAGCGGCCGATTAATTTGTAGTCAATGTTATGTTCATTGAGCGCATCAGTTAAGATGTCAACATTGGGTTGGGCCACGATTGGTTCTAAGGCCGAAACGGTTGTTAGCAAAATGTAATTTGGCTCAACTGTATCAAAAGTAGTTTGCGCTAAGCGCGCTAAGGCGGCGCTGGCTAATTTATCGTCAACACGAACAATCGCCTTTTGATTGAAACTAAAATTTGTTGGTGTGCCGGCATCTCCCGATGAAGCAATGCGAGCCGCTTCAGCCAAAGCATTTAAACCAATATTTTTTTCTGTCCAAACTACAATCACCTGAGCCTGCGATAAATCATCGCCTGTGGCAATTAACTGTTCGGCTAAATTTTGTGAAACGAGATAATCCAAATTTGAACTGCGTTTCGGTCGAACTGTTACCAGTAAGGTGCCGGTGCGCTGAGCGTAATTTTTATAATAACGGACGGTGTCGCGACTGACCGAATCATCTACAATCAGCAACACAACATCTTTTGCCACCGAAACCACCAGAGAATCTTTTACGGTAGTTTCACCGTCAGATATGGTCAGCTTAGCTTTATATGTACCGGCATCATTATAAATATGCGAAGCATCAATTCCTTGAAATTGTTGACCATCGCCAAAATCCCAGGTATAGACGAGAGTTTTATCGCTCGGTCCAGTTGATGCGCTGGCGTCAAATAACACATTACGTCCGACGGCCACGTTTTTATCCGGGCCGGCTTCA
>CAYYTZ010000051.1:0-8213 GCA_964474735.1 uncultured Gammaproteobacteria bacterium
TATACAGCTCAGCAAAAAGCCTTTTCGCAGATACTAGCAGGGCAAACCGGCACTAGTGTTGACGCCGTGGCGCGGAATTATTTACGGCAACAACGGTTAAATAAGTTTTTTATCCATAGCTTGGGGCATGGGGTGGGCCGGGCCATTCATCAGCCTCCATTTTTAACACCGCGCCGGAAAGGGGAGCGCTTGCTAAAAGTGGGCGAAGTTGTGACAGACGAACCAGGGGTGTATCAAAAAGGTTGGGGCGGAATTCGGATTGAAGATATGGTAGAAATTACAGCGCGCGGACCAATCTGGTTAGGTCAGGCGCCGCGGCGGTTAAAGCAGATTGTGCTGCGTCCGCCGGTTTAGCTGGAAAATTTTGATTCAAGTAGCCCAATACGTTCTTCTAGACGACGATAATTATCGCGCATTGCGGCAATTTCAGCTTCATGTCTATTAAGCAAAACAATAAGGTCATCAAGGCGATTAACCAGCTTGTTCACAGAATCTTCTAGCTTGATAATGCACCGATCGGAGGCAGTCTGCTTAGCTTGTACATCAAGAACAACTGCTAAAATTTTATTTTGCGTCTCTAGAAGTTGTTGCAGTTTATCTTCATTCATATGTTATATCAGTATATCGTTTAAAAATACCTTGTCAATTTTGTTTAGATGTGGCTACACCCGGCCCTACGTTATTTCGCGCAAAGCCGGGCTAACCTTTGTATTTGGGTATGTATTTTAACTTGCAACCTTTTTACGCCGGCGCGCTTCGCTCTAGGCGAATGGCACAACCACCGGGTCAGTTTCAATTGTCATTGCCTCTTCTTTTTCTTGTTTGGCAGTGGTGACCGGTTTTTTACCAAGCATAATTAGTTTATCGGCCACAATGTCAGTAACATATTTTGTGGTACCGTCTTTGCCGGTGAAGGTGCGATAATTTAACCGACCTTCCAGATATAGGCGATCGCCTTTTTTAATGTACTGGGCAATTCGATCGCCTAATTTATTCCAAGCGATAATAGTGTGGAAGTCCACTTTTTCTTTACGTTCACCGGTGTCGGCCATTTTCCAAGCATAGTTGGTGGCCACATTTACTTTAGTAACGGCCGAGCCGCTTTCTAATTGTTTGCGTTCGGGTGAGTTCGAAGCATGACCAATTAATGATACGCGATTAAGATCCATATTGAGAATTGTTACAATTAATTGTGAATTAAGATGAGCAGTGTTGTTTAGCCAATGCACTGATGTATATATTTGCGATGCAGAAACGTTTCTAATTCGCGCGAACCGCAATTATAGGCAACGAGTAGAAGTAGGTTAGCGGCCTTGATGCGCTGGTTTGCAACCTAACCACCAAGACCGCCACAACTACCCGGTAAACGTTTGGTTTGGGGGGAAACAATTATTATCAATCGTTAAATCTTAGGACAGTGAGCGCCACCTAAGCCATTGCCAAACGTTTACGCCTAAATTGTGAAGGACTACGACATCAATCTACAATTGGATTGATCTAGGCCGTAGCTAGAAGCGCAAATTCAGTTATACCAAATTAGCGTTTCTATAAAAAAATGAGGTATCCGTTCCACATTGCACCACCGCTTACGCGATGATGAAAGTGAAGTTGGACGCCTCAGTTTTCTAAAGACAGTTTAGCAGATTATTTGATCTCGTCAAGACCCTCTAAAAAATATCAGTGGATAGACTGTTGATAATTATCATCCTTTTCTGAATCTTCGCGAATTAATTTGCGAATGTGTTCCGCTTTATTAATTTTTTTCTGTCGCGCCAACCACTGTAAGTAATCATCAATCCCGGGAGTCAGCCGTAAAGTAAATTTAATGTTTGGTGTATCTTCCAAATGAATTGTTTTATCCAATGAATTAAGGAAACGATGAATAACAATGTCGACTGTGGCTCTTGTATAGGTTTTAAAATTCATACATTTCGGTAGATGGGCGCTGTTCAGTTGATTCAAGATATCGCGCGGCTCTTTATCTTTGGTATATAAACACAAGGTGGGACGGCGCAAAACTACCGCTTGAGCCAGAATATATTGCAGTTCTGGTGTGGGGTGACCAATTTCTAGAATCATGGCGTTAACCGATTCTAAAGCATTAAAATTGAAGACTTGTCGAGTTTGCACCGGCACATCGGCAATGGATGTCCAGACCCGAAGATTAGCTTGACGCAGCATGGTGGCGATATCGACGGGTCCGTGGTTAAGCAAAAAGACTGTCATATTTATTTAAATTCACCAAAACGGTTACGTTTATATTCTGCAATAAATTCTTCAGTCGTGTTAGTGCGGCCTAACACAGCCATAGTTTTAGTCAGCAGCACCGGAAATGTCGCATTCGGCACAACTAAAACGTTATTGCCATCACCCGGTCGCAGCGTGGCTTGGCTGTGGCTATGAATAATTACGGGGATATTGGTTGGTAATTCTAGTGTGGCGGGAATAAGCTGTTCTTGATAACCACAAATTATTACCGCTTTATAGTGATTAGCGACATCTTTTGGTATGGTCATTTCGGGGTAAGCCTGCGCGATATATATGTCCAACGAAAAATTTCCATTAAATTCCAATGGCTGTTTATGACGCGACGGCGTGTCTTTGGCAACTTGGATACCAAATTGCACTTCGGCTGCATCGGTTCCGCCATAACTGGTAAAAAATTGCGTTTGATACGGCTGCGGTGCCATGGCTCGAACCGCCCGCACAATGTGTGTGCCATAAGACAAAATTATACCTGAACAGTTAAGGGTAGAAAGTTGCAGGGCAGTAACTAAATTAGCGCGTAGGCCGACTTCGTAGTATAAGCTTTGTTCTTTGGTTGAGGTCGAATCTGTGTGTGTTAGGGTGTCATCGGGTAGGGTGCAGCCGGTAAAAATAACCGGTTTGCCCAGCGAGGTAAATAAAAATTGCAGCAAATTCGAAATGTAAATGGCATTATCTTGGCCATGAATAATAATAAAGCCATCATAGCGGTCGTAATCGTAGGCAATACGTTGACCCAACTGATTGGCATCAACATAGCGAGCATCGGCGCCCGGTTGTCGACTGACAATTTGTACATCAGCTTCAACCATAAATTGCATCGCCAGATATTCGTTGAGCTGGTTTTGAACCTGTTTGGCGGTCATGTTCTTGAAAAAGGGGACACCGCCGGTATGCAGAATTAGGATACGCATATTGGCAGCGTATCAGGTTAAAAAAGAAATGCAACTTTTTCGACTAAGTTAGCGCCGTCGGTTGGGGTACTTATCCACAGATGAATAAAATGATTTCAATCAAATTGGTGTGGAAAATATAGCGCTTTTTAGCTAGAGCGCCGTCGGCAAAATGCCATTGTATTTTCTACTGCTTGTTTTATGCTGAAAACAGTCTTTCGCTGCTCGTTACATTTTATGGTAGATGTTGGCCGCGAGTTTGGCGCAGTTTGAGTCTTCTGACAAAGTTGCGATCTGGTTGTTGTGTCGGACGCCCAATAACCAGCCGGGCCGCTATGATGAATAGCGAGTCCAGTCATTGCGCAAGTTACGGTTGTATAGCCGTGACACATAACCGTGGCGCACAACACCTATTCCCACTGCCGGTCTAATGTTTTGCGATTCCTCCCTTGCAACATTGGGCGGCGGTGGGCAGCGAAAGCATTTTAATTAATTTATGATACACTTATCCCAATGACTACAAAACCAATTCAGCCAGTTATCTATGTCAGCCTTGCCGTATTGCTTGGTTGCGTCTTTAGTTTTGGAATGAAAGTATCTGCCAAAACTTCATTGCCTTGTCCCGACGGATATTGGGATGCATCAATTGGTTTTTGTACCAATCGTGATTATATGTATGGCTATGGTATTTATGCTGATGATGTTGATGACAATGGTTATGGTTATGGTTATGGTTATGGTTATGGTTATGGCGAAACCTCGGAAGACACGACGGACACATCAACTTATCCTGCACCGACCACTCCAGAAACCACAACTCCTGAAACTACACCTACAGAGATTCCAACTGACACTGGCGCTGTGGTTGTGCCTCCGGCTGAAACCACTGATACCACCACAACCTGTCAAATCACTAAGCCGCGACATTTACGCGCCAAACATAAAACATCCGAACCTAAAATTGTGTTGCGCTGGACCAGTAAAGTATCCAATTGTGTTTCCGGCGTAGCGGTTCACTATACGGTACGCATACAAAGTAAACACGGCAAAACCGTTTTGGTAGCACGCCAAATTGAATCGGCTAAATATGTGTTGCTGGAAAAACGTTTGAAAGCGCATACTAAATATACATTTTCGGTTCGAGCCATTGCCAGTGATGGTACTAAAACGAGCTGGTCAAAGGCTAAGCGGTTATTATAATTAATATTAGCGTTATTTTCCGTTCTTTCTAACCTTTTTCCAATTCTGATAAAACTTCTGCATTTCTTTTAAATCAATATTATTTCTGATCTCCCGATCATATTTTTCCGCGCCCTCAAAAGCTAACTTAAAAATTGTTCTTAAACAATCGGCAATTACTTTACTGCGAATAATCACTGCAAACTTTTCTTCAAAGGACATGAAAGCACTGTTGTGTTCGTAAATATTAATTTCCAAAGGCAACTCCATTTCTTTAGGAATAAAATAGGTCTTGCGTAAATGCTTTTTATCATTAAGTGAACACTCGGCTAAACTGGGCGGGCAAGCTGGAATTAAACAAGTAGTGGAAATTTTCTTTTTTACTCTTTTATCAAAATATTCAGGAAATACTCCCGGTAAAGTACCAGCTTGGGCGCCAACCGACCCATACACCACAATATTTTTATTAGGAATTTTTAAAGTATCTTCAAACGCTTCGGTTAAACCCCTGGTACCCTCTAAATAATCGATCAGTGGTTTAGGTGAAGTTATATCTTGTAAATTTTTTAGCCAGGGTAATATTTTATTTATTTTTTCTTTCTTTCCTTGTATGGCTAAGGCTTCTTTTTCCAACATTTCAAGAATTTTCTCCGGTTGATAAGCGGTAAAATAATAGGCATGGCGCTTTCTAATTTTGGATACTAAGCATTTTTTTACTAAACTATTTAAAATATCAAAAATACTGGTTTTGGGCATTTCGGTTTGTTCAGCCAAAAAACTGGCTTTATGGGTACCTGCCTTTAAAAGGGCTAGATAGACTTTAATTTCTTTGCTACTGAACCCAATTTCTTTTAAAGTATTTTCTATCATATCCTTTATTGATTAGACTTTAGCTTAGCTCGTTTACAGAAAATGTCCATAACGACGAAAAATGTCGACACTTTATATCAAGTAAATAAAGGGCGTAATGACTGTATTTGATTTTTTTGTCGGTAAGTTTATTTTATTCCATAGTCACATTTATACTATAGACACGTTGTATCCTTGAAAGCATAAATAATAAAAAAAACATATGAACATTTTTAAGCTAATTGTATTAGTGGTCGTCATTACCCTCATTACTTCTTTTGTTGGGGTTAAAATGTTTTCTAAAAAAACAACTTCTAGCGAGAACTTAAATCAAAAAGCTGACCTTTTAGCGACGGTTTTGGCTAATGGAGAAATTCGAGCCGGTTATGTTGTGGATCCGCCGGCCATGATTAAAGACCCCAACACCGGGGAATTGTCTGGGATTTTTTATGACACACTGGAAGCGGCCGGAAAAAATCTTGACCTAAAAATTAATTGGGTAGAAGAAGCGGGTTGGAGTACCATGATCGAGGGGTTAACCGCCGGTCGTTATGATATTATCGTGACAGATTTATGGCCCAATGCCGCTAGAGCCAAGAATATTGATTTTACCATTCCGCTTTATTACAGCACGATTGGTGTGTATACGCGCCCAACAGAAAATCGTTTTGCCGATCTGACCAGTATCAATAGTCCAGATATTACAGTGGCCATTATTGACGGCGAGATGTCGGCGTTCATCGCGCAGGCAAATTTTCCTCAGGCCAAGGTTATTTCTTTGCCGCAAGATACTCCAGTTTCTCAATTACTGCTTAATGTCACAACCAACAAAGCGGATGTTACTTTCGCGCAACCGGCCATTGCCGAAGAATTTTTGGCAAACAATCCCGGTTCGGTAAAAAATATTTCTAAAGATAATCCAATCCGTTCTTTTGGCAACACCATGGGTGTGCCAAAAAATCAAGCAGGTTTTACGTCCATGCTTAATAGTGCCCTAGAAGAATTATTAAACAATGGAAAGATCGATCAATTAATCAACCAATACGAAAAATATCCCGGTTCGTTTTACCCGGTAGCCAAGCCGTACACGTTGCCCTAGCCTGGTATGCTTGGTACGATTGTACATATCATTATTCAGTATAAAGCCGGTCTCATATCCGGTCTGTTGGTCAGTTTGGCGCTGGTGGCAATTGTCTGGCTGGTGGGTTTAACTTTTGGGGCCTTATTTGGCTGGTGGGCGCATCAAAAAGCGGGAGCAGGTTATTGCCTTAAAGTGTTTTGGTTTTTAATTTCCAGTAGTCCAATTTTGGTAATATTGTTTTGGTTGCATTTTCCTTTGCAAACCATGTTAGGAATTGTTATCCAGCCATTCATTACCGCCGCGGCTGGTCTGTCTGTTATTAATATCGTTTTTGTCGCAGCCATAATAAAAGCCAGTCTGGACGAATTGCCAGAACAATATTTTATTGCCGGAAAAGTCAGTGGGTTAAGCGAAAAAGAAATCTTTACTAAAATTAAATTTCCTTTAATGATTCGTGCGGCTATACCGCAATTGCTTTTTTTGCAAGTGGCCATGTTACAAGCCACCATATTTGCCAGTTTAATTTCGGTTGAAGAAATTTTTCGGGTCGCTCAAAGAATAAATTCAATGATCTACAAGCCGGTCGAAATTTATACTACTTTGGCGATTTTTTTTATCGCGATTTGTTTGCCGCTCAATTGGCTGGCCTATTGGTTGAAAAAAACCTATACCAGAAATCATTCAGAAAAGTAATATGTTGCACGCTGCTCATATAACAAAAACCATCGCCGGCAAGAAAATACTAAACGATGTTTCATTGTCGTTAAAAAGTGGAGAGATTGTTTCCATTATTGGTCCAAGTGGGGCGGGAAAAACCACTTTCTTACGCGCCATTTCTTTGATCGATTTTCCAGATGCGGGATCGTTGAAAATTGACGAGGCCAGTTATAAATTTCCACTGCCACGTGGTGTCAGCGTTAAATATCCCTATCCGAATTTGACGATAGTTTTTCAGCAATTATTTATTTGGCCACATTTAACTATCAGACAGAATATCACTCTGCCGTTACGAGGAAATATTGATGAAAAACATTTTGCCGAAATGGTGGAGCTATTTCAAATGGGTTCATTTTTAGAGCGCTATCCAAACGAAATATCAATGGGTCAGCGTCAACGCGCAGCTTTGGTGCGCGCCTTACTATTGCAGCCGAACTATCTTTTACTTGATGAAGTTACTTCCGCCTTGGATATTGAGCAATCTTATCTGATTCTTAGTCATCTTAAACAGATTGCCGGCCGAGGGGTTGGGATAGTTATTGTGAGCCATGCTTTACATTTGGCGAGAAAAATCAGTGACAAGGTAATTTTTCTTGATGAAGGTAGTATAATAGAAGAGGGAACCGGTGATATATTAATTAATCCACAAACCGAGCGCTTAAAAAAATTTGTTAATGTTTCTCAACAAGTAATTTAGAAAAGTATGCTTACAAAACAACAACTCGCCAACATTACACGATTACAAAAAATTAAACAAAAACAATCGCGGGCCATCCCAAACCAAGGCACAGTAATTAATTATGGTGAAAAGGAATTCGTGGTTTATCGCAGTGTGTTTGTACCATACGAAGATTCTATTTTACTTATCAAAAAATATATTATTAAACCCGGTGAACGCGTGTTGGATATTGGCACCGGTTGCGGAGTGATTGCGGTGTTTTCTGCTTGCCAAGGCGCCGCGCAGGTGGTGGCCGTGGATACTAACCCGGCGGCAATTCGCGCGACAATTCAAAACGCTAAAACATATGGTTTTCAAAAAATCATTACTGCGCGTTGTTCAAATTTATTCAACAAACTTCAACCGGGTGAAACCTTTGACGTCATCACCGTAAATTTGCCTTACCGAAATAAACCAGCCAAAGATTTTGTTGAAGCCTCCTTTTGGGATGACGGTTTTCAAACTTATAAAAGATTTTTTTCAGAAGTGGATAAGTATCTTAACTACAACG
>CAYYTZ010000052.1:0-8201 GCA_964474735.1 uncultured Gammaproteobacteria bacterium
AGAATGGTTGTCTGGTGATCAAGTTTGTTCCCCCAGTGCGCAAGTAGTTATTCAAGCTAATAAAACCATTAGCATCAATTCCACGCACGAACAATTATTCGATCGAGAAACCAAGCAAAATTATTTAGGAGCGCGTTTTCCGGCTCGTCCAAAATTACGTTCGCAAGTGTTAGCTCAGGCCAAGAAAGTTGCCGCCTATTTAGCCAAACAAGGCATGCTAGGGCAACTTAGTATAGATTTTGTCAGTACCAAACATAATAATCGCTGGTCAACCTATCCCATAGAAATAAATCTGCGCCCAGATGACACAACCTACTCGTATCAATTGGCACGTCTATTAACTCAAGCGCAACCTCAATCGGATGCTTCTTTGCGTACAAAAACCGGTCGTAGATTGTATTACTATGCCTACGATAATATCTGCAGCAAAGATTATATTGGTCTTGAACCAGCGCGCTTAATAGATTTGTTGAACGACGCCGGTTTAGCCTTTGATCGCACCACCAACATTGGTATCACTTTGCATCTGTTAGGTGCTTTGCAGCATTATGGCAAATTTGGCGCCGTGTGTATGGCGCGTTCACCTCAAGCGGCGGAACAACTTTTTTTGCTACTGCAGCGCGTGTTAGCAACTCATGTCACAAAACAACAACTACAAATAACCACTCAAGCCCAAGATGTCCGGATTAATCGTCAGCGGCTGGTAGATACTTTTCTTCGTTATGTAAAAATTTCTAGTCCATCACATGAAGAAGCGCCATTTCGTCATGTCTTGCGGCAAGAACTTATTCAGCTTGGTTTAAAAACTCGGGTTGACTCCGCTGGTAATTTAATTGGCACCTTAGCCGGCACCGGCCATACACCATATTTATTAAACGCTCATATGGATACGGTTAAACCATGTGAGCGAGTGCGTCCGGTGGTGCGAGGCAATACCATTATGACGGACGGGAGTACTGTTTTAGGAGCCGATGATAAAGTTGGTGTCGCTGCGATTATGGAAGTATTGCGAGTTTTTCAAACTAGCAAAGCGTCACATCCGCCGTTAGAAATAATTTTTTCTACCGGTGAAGAAACATTTTCTGACGGAATTTCACAGATAGATTTTTCTCAGATAAAATCGGCTTATGCTTTAGTAGTGGATGGGGGAGCTATCGGTGAAATTGATCGAGCCTCGGCTTATTTAGCCGATGTGCTCGTTACTATTATTGGAAAAGCGTCACATTCTGGAGTTGAACCAGAGAAGGGTATTAGTGCCATTCAAATTGCTGCCAGCGCCATTTATCACATGAAATTAGGCCGCATTGATAGCGAAACTACAGCTAATATAGGAGTAATCAAGGGTGGCAGCATTCGTAACGCCATTCCAGCTGAAGTAACTATGCATGGTGAGGTCCGTAGTTTTTCGCGCCGGAAAATAGAAGATCAATTAGAACGCATGCACAAAGCCTTAGAAGATGCAGCCGAGGAATTCGGAGGATTGTTAGATATTTCCAGTCGCGTGGCGTTATCTGGTTATAGCATTGATCGGGCCGATCCATATTTAAAAAGCCTTGAAAAAACCATGAAGCAGTTACATATTGAACCAAAGGTCATTACTACAGTTGGCGCCACCGATGCCAATACGATGATTCAGCATGGTATTCATGCCATTAATATTGGAACTGGGCAGCAACATCCTCATACGGTCGAAGAATGCGTCAACATTAATGACCTGGTGCAATTAGCCCAATTCATTTATCAGTTCGTAATTCAGCGCTCATGGGAGAAATTAACCTAGGATCAGGGGAAATATTGTCAACGATTTCGGTGTATAAAATGTTCATAAAAAGACTGTAAATTATAGACAAAATCTGCTACCCTTTAAGTACGCTCTATTCAGCCTCAAACCACTTTCGACAATCATACAAATCTAGGGAGTCTTAGATGCCAAGTCGCAACTGCAATCAATGAAGTAATCAGCGATTTCAAATGCGTCGAGCTGCGGACACCCACCTACAATTAGGGAAGAATGGTTTGTTCAACTGAGTAGGGCTCCAAAAAGACTTGTTCAAACGACAAGTTTTTTTGTTTCCCCGTATAGTTTCACCAACACTTTGGCCATTTTTTTGAAGTTTGCTATACTAGCGAGGCTATGAATACATATAATGCTTTAACCCTCGACCTCGCTCAAGACGGTTGGGAAAAATCTCGTGGTTTTATTAAACGCCAAGTTCCGGCACCTGAACTTAACGAGGCAAATCAGCCAAAAGATGCTGTTTCGGTCATCCTTAAAATTAAATACGCTGGTTTATGCGGATCCGACCGTGGTATTTGGAACCGAACCGCTTTTTCTGAGCTGTTTAAAACTTCCTTGGCTGCTGAGAAAAAAACTTTACGTATTTTAGGGCATGAGTTTGTAGGTGAGGTATTGGCCGTTGGTTCCGCCGTGCCAACCTTGTACGGCCTAAAAGTTGGCGATGTCGTTTCTGGAGATTCCCATGTCACTTGCGGTAATTGTTTTCAATGTAAAATTGGTGAAGCGGAAGTGTGCCAAGACCAAGCTATTTTAGGTATCAGTACCGACGGAATTTTTGCTGAGCAAGTAAAATTACCGGCCAAAAATTTATGGCAAATTGACTTAACGCGCATTCGTCCAGAAGTGGCAGCCATTTTTGATCCATTTGGTAACGCCGTTCATGCGCTTACCAGAACCGATGTGCGGGGCGCGCGGGTAGCTATCTTTGGTTGCGGCCAAATTGGCATGTTTGCCATATTATTAGCGCGTCATTTTGGAGCCGCTAAAGTAATTGGCATTGATACTAATCCAGCGAATGTAGAAATGGCTAAAGCTTTAGGCGCCCACGAAGGGATCCTTATCCAGCCTAGTCAAAAAGCTAATCCATATGATATTGATGCCGAAGTTGTAGCAGAAATCAATAAACTTACCTATGGCAAAGGCGTTGATGTTAGCTTAGAAATGGCCGGGTTTAATTCTTCTGTCAATAATTGTATTGCAGCCACTCGGTTTGGCGGAAATGTGGTTCTATTTGGAATTAAAGATGGCAATTTCGTGATTCCAAATTTTTCTCGCATGATTATGAAAGGCCTCACTGTCCATAATGTAATCGGTCGACAAATTTTCAAAACTTGGCAAATTAGCCAGCGGGTATTGTCCGACTCTTCCAACGGAGTGCAAGACAAAGTTTGGAATACAATTCTTAAAGGTGGCAATGGTACGGTTATTAAATTGTCAGATTATACGCCGGAACTGATGGAACAAAAAATGGCCGAACACCCAAAATTAGTATTTGATATTCAACATTAATCTTTTGCCTTATGAATGCAGCTTTGCGCGCGTTAGCGGAACAGCAGATTCAAGAAATAAATGCGGCCGGTCTTTATAAAAACCAACGGGTCATTGCCAGTCGACAAGGGACGTATGTAAAAGTTAATGGCCAAGAGCTGCTCAATTTTTGTGCTAATAATTATTTAGGGTTATCCGGTAAAGACGAATTAGTGCAAGCCGCTCAAACGGCTGTGGCAAAGTATGGTTTTGGTTTATCTTCGGTCCGATTCATCTGTGGTACCCAAACGGTGCATATCGAATTGGAAAAGAAAATTGCGCAGTGGTTTCATAAAGACGCCGCCATTACTTTTACCTCATGTTGGGACGCTAACGAAGCGGTGTTTGCCGGGTTACTAACCGATCAAGATGCCATTATTACGGATGAACTCAATCATGCTAGTTTAATTGACGGTATTCGTTTATGTAAGGCCGAGCGGCATATTTTTAAGCATATGGATATGGCTGATCTTGAACAACACTTGAAAGATACACAAAATAAGCGGTTGCGCTGCATTGTAACGGACGGCGTGTTTAGCATGGATGGTGACGTTGCCCCACTGCAAGGAATTTGTGATTTAGCCGATAAATATAATGCGTATGTAGTGGTTGATGATTCACATGCCTCTGGTTTTATGGGCGCCACCGGTCGTGGCGCAGTAGAACAAGCTGGCGTGTTAGAACGGGTAGATATTATCACCACAACTTTTGGTAAAGCTTTGGGTGGTTCTAACGGGGGAGTAATTATTGGCCCAGCGCCGGTAATAGAATTGCTGCATCAGCGAGCGCGCACAACCCTGTTCACAAACTCATTATCTCCCACCATTGCCGCTACTACCATGTTTGTTTTGGATTATATTGATCAACATCCAGAATTGCGCGAAACCCTCTGGAAAAATACGCGCTATTTTCGCAGTCAAATGACGGCTGTTGGCTTTACTGTACCAAAATCTGAGCATCCTATTGTGCCGGTAATGATTGGTGAAGGAAAAACCGCCGGCGACATGGCCAAAGATATGCTAGCGGAAGGTATTTATGTGGTCGGTTTCAGTTATCCGGTTGTACCAATGGGCAAAGCGCGCATTCGTGTCCAAATTTCCGCGCTGCACACCAAAGAACAGATTGATAGGCTTGTAACAGCTTTCAACACGCTGGGTAAGAAATATGGTATTATTCAGTAGTATGTAAACGCCGCAGGGGAAATTTTTTTGCGCAGTGAGGACTGTTTGAGCGAAGCGAGTTCCGCAACAAGCAAAAAAAGTGTTCCCCGAGGCGCTGACACACAGTAAATTCATAATATAGTTCATGTCTAAAGTAACATTTCTAGCCGATAATAAAACCGTTGAAGCAACAGACGGTGAATTGTTGCGCGAAACCTGTCAAAAAAATAATCTCACTCTGCCGTTTGGGTGCGAAAATGGATTATGCGGGACATGTTTGGTTGCAATTAAGGCTGGTGCAGAAAATTTAACCGAAAAAACCAATCAAGAAAAAGAAACCCTTGATGTACTCTTGGCTTATGATGACCAACGTTTAGCTTGTCAGTGCAAAATAAAAGGTGATATCATTTTTGATCTTGAATAAATTATGTTTTTTTCTTTATTATCAGAAAAACCGCTGTTCATTCTACCCTGGATATTAACTGGTATTTTATCTATCGGTTGGCATGAATTTTTTCATGCTCTATCTGGGTATTGGCAAGGTGATGATACGGCGCAAAGAGCTGGTCGTTTAACCCCAAATCCGTTAGCGCACATCGATTGGTTAGGTTTTGTCATGATGATTTTTTTGGGTTTTGGTTGGGGCAAACCAACGCCTTTTAACCCATATAATCTTAGATTTAAAAAATGGGGCAGTGCGTTAGTGGCAGTGGCTGGGCCAATTTCTAACATTATTCTAGTAGTGGTGGCGTTAACTTTATATAGGCTATTAGGTTATACCGGCATTGATTGGACAGAGGCGACTAATCTTTTACAAGCCTTTTTGTTGTTTATGGCTCAACTGAATATTATGCTGTTTGCCTTTAATCTTATTCCAATTCCACCACTGGATGGTTCAAAAGTGTTGTATGCCGTACTAGGCCAGCGTCACCAGCAATTAAGTATGAAAATCGAAGCCATGGGACCATGGCTATTAATTGGTCTGATTTTTTTTGGACAAGGTATCCTTAACAAAATAATGGTGTTTTGTATGGTTACTATTTATTCTTGGTTCGGCTTAATTTAATAATAAATGATTTTATTATGAAATATTTTTTTAGAAATCTCACTGCCGCTGGATTGGTCTTGGCAGTATTAATTACAGTTAATCCTGTCAATGCTACACAATATACCTTTGCCGCTGGCATAGAGACTATGGAAAAATCTGGCAAAAAACCTATTCCTACTACTATCACCTGGTTGCAATCACAGAATGCCAAAGATGGTGATGTGATTATTGATCATTCCACGGTGGTTTTAGTTGAAGCCGACACAGATGAAGAAATTGGCAGTGTTGATGTAGCAGCCACCGCAACTTCCATTGAACTAAATAAAACTAATGTACCAGAAATGAAGGTATTCACGCATTATGAAGTGAGAGTTGATGAATATTATACTGATGGTGATTCTAGTAAGGGCTATAGTAGTAGTTTCTATACAGCTCCACCAAAATTAAAAAATTTAAGAGTTAAAGATAAAACTATTGAATCTGATGGCGATATGACCGTTACCTTAAAATGGAGAGTGCCGACCAATTTACGCAGTGAATACTTATATTATGATTATAAAATCAGTCGGGCAAAAGACGCCGGAGCTTTGGTGCTAGAAGATTATACATATGGTTCCGACGTAAATAGCGTAGAGATTAATAATTTACCGGTTCGTAAATTGCAAATTCAGGTACGGGCTAGAAAGGGTTCTGATTGTACCGGACAATGGTCGGCCTGGAAAAAATTCAACGCTCCTACCACGATATAAGTGTTTTTGGCTCGTCTTCGTTAGCGCTAACCGATCTTAAGCCCGGAAAGGCATACACTTTTAAAGTGCGCGGTCGTTATGATAGTAAATACGGTATTGGGAAATGGTCGGCGCTAAAGCGGTTTCGAACCAGCGCCAGTCAATAAACCAGTGTTGACAGATATTTTGCCTTTGGTATAGTAAGCGGCGCTATGCCAACAATAAATCAGTTAGCTCGTAAAGGCCGCAAACGTGTTAAGCCTAAATCAAAGGTTCCGGCTTTGCTGTCTTCGTTTAACGCTATTCAGCGTCGTCGTAAAAATCTACCAAAAGGTAGTCCATTTAAGCGGGGAGTGTGTACAAAAGTAACAACAACTACTCCAAAGAAACCAAACTCGGCGTTGCGTAAAATTGCTCGCGTGCGTTTGTCTAACGGAATGGAAGTTACTGCCTACATACCTGGTGAAGGCCATAATTTGCAAGAACACTCAATTGTGTTGTTACGCGGTGGTCGGGTGCATGACTTACCAGGTGTTCGTTACCACATTGTGCGTGGTGTTTACGATACAGCCGGCGTAGAAAGTCGTCGTCGTGGCCGGTCAGTCTATGGCACAAAACGTCCTAAATCATAATTCTAAATAATTCTTCAGTTGTTCTATGCGTGGAAAACAAGCCCCTCGTCGTGAAATTTTGCCAGACCCAGTGTATAACAGTTCAACAGTGGCAAAGTTCATCAATTACCTCATGGTAAACGGTAAAAAATCTGTCGCTCAGAAAGCGTTTTATAATGCTTTAAAAATCATTGAAACGAAAAATGGCGAAAAAGGCGAGAAAGGGTTAGATGTGTTTGATAAAGCCATTCGCAATGTTTCTCCGTTAGTGGAAGTAAAGGCTCGTCGGATTGGTGGAGCCAACTATCAAGTACCTATCGAAGTGCGTGGTGATCGCCGTTTTAACTTAGCTTCCACTTGGATCATCGGTGCCGCTCGCTCACGCAAAGGTAAACCGATGGCCGAAAAGTTAGCCATGGAGTTCACTGATGCCGCGGCCGAACAAGGTGAAGCGATCAAAAAGAAACTCGATGTACATCGCATGGCCGAATCCAACCGTGCTTTTGCCCATTTTGCTTAAAGCGATTAAATTAGATTATTTCAAAAATAGGTTGTATATTGTGTACAATCTGTTTTTTTCGTTTTTTATTCAACAATTATGGCCCTAGAAATATCCACCTTAAAGTCAAAATTAAAGCCGGCGTATTATATCCTAGAAATATTGAGCATAGTTGGATTCTTTATCTGTTCCTATGTCCTTTTAATAAAGTTGCCAGAAAATTTATTTGGTCCAATGGATTTCCTTGGCATTAGTTTTATCACGATGTTAGGCGTTGTAATCGGATACTATGTTTTTTACTACTATACCCAAAAATATTTTCCAAAGGATATTACCAAGGCGACAAAACTGATTTTACTGATGGTATATAATTTTATCTTATCTATAATATTTTTCTGGAAAAGTTCTTTCATCTACATTTTCTTCTATTATGCTTATGTCGAGGTGGTCACCACAGCTTTTTTTATTGCCATTTTTTTATTTTTTACTGGCCTGCGCTACGAAAAGGTTGCTGGTAAAATATCTCTACACAGTCGAGTTAAATTGTCTTTTAGTAAAACCAATTATTGGTGGCCGATTAGTATTTTTTTTGGCTTAGGTTTTTTAACACTCTCAGTTTTTCTCTTTAATTTTACTATTAAAATAGCCATATTTGAAAAAACCAGCTGGGCTTATTGGTACGCTCTGGCTGGTATTATCATAATGCAATTTGTAGCCATTTACAGGAAAATGATGAATTTTTTTACCATCGCATTAGATAATGAAGCCGGACGAGTATAGACCTCACATCCTCAATCCGCACTAGAAATGGTATACTGTCAGTGTGAGGA
>CAYYTZ010000053.1:0-7826 GCA_964474735.1 uncultured Gammaproteobacteria bacterium
TTTGTTGCCGCAAATAATTCCGCGCAACAGCGTCAACACTAGTGCCGGTTTGCCCTGCTAGTATCTGCGAAAATGCTTTTTGCTGAGCTGTATATACAGCTAAATACCTATGCTTAAACTTAACCGATGGCGTACCATAAAACCACGTCCGCGTAACATCGCCACGCATTTTTTTATAGACAGCCCCGGCATCAACTTTAACAATATCTCCAACCCGCAAACCACGGCCATTAGCTTTATGATGTGGTTCCGCTGCCTGTTCCCCAAAGGCCGCAATCACGGGAAAAGCCCGTTGTTGTGAGCCAAATTTTTCTAACAATCTGCCCATCCGCCAAGCTAACTGCCGTTCGGTCATACCTAAAACAATATACTGCGGCAAAACCCGAAAAGCCGCGTAAGTAATTGTGGCGGCTCGTCGAATGGCTGTTAAATTATATCGAGAGCCAGTTTCCATACTGTCGCACCAATAACTGTTCAGCCTGCTCTGGCTGCGCTAAACAAACTTTCACAGTTTTTTCCATACGCGCTATTTGCGAACCTTTAACTAATAACACATCATGCTCTTGTAATTGTTTGGCTAAGGCTTCCCCGGCGGCTACGCTATTTTCAAATTGCTGAATGGCTTCGGCTGGCAAACCTGCCTGCAGTGCGCCTTTGGCAATAGCCGCTGCAGTTTCCCCCACCACAATTAATCCATCAACCTCAGCTTGGGAGACTAATTTACCAATCGCTAAATGCGCTGCCTGACTGCCTTTACCTAATTCGGCCATTTCTCCCAAACAAACAATTTTTCGACCGGTTGTAGTAAGCGCTTGTAATGTAATAATGGCGGACCGCACAGCTGCCGGCGAGGCATTATAACTATCATCAATAATTGTTGAATTGTTAATACCGCTTAACACATGCATGCGGCCGCGTGGTGTTTTATAATGTTGTAAAGCCGTACTAATATCCACCAAATTTATGTCATATTGCAAACCCACTGCCGCAGCAAATAATGCACTATACACTGTTGGTTTTCCAATCACACCCGGTATAAAAACCGGCACAATATTGCCTTGATAATTAAATTTAAAACGCAAACCGGCCTGACGATTGTCTGCCGCCTGATCATTGTGCGGATCAAAAGCAAAGTTGATAGCCGTGGCCATCAAATCTGCCGCTTGCTCTATTCCGATACTGGTCGATAAACCCTTTAAAGTATCACCCAATGCTAGCGCTTTTGGTTCGTCATTATTTATAATTGCCAAACCAATTTTATCCACGAATTTATACATGGTAAATTTTTCTTTAGCCAACTGTTCAACATCTTTAAACCATTGCAGATGAGCCGGCGTTTCTGTAATCGCCGTCACAATACCAATATCCACTGGCGCTATTTTTAACAAATATTTCAGATCACCCGGTTTATCTACACCCATTTCTAATACTAAAACTTCCGGATAGGGCAAAAAAGTAAACAAACCAATAATCACCGCTCGACAAAAAATATATAACCAGCGAAATGGATTCCGTCCACCACTGACCGATCCAATAATTGTTAACGGCACACCAATTTCGTTATTATAGTTTTCTTGGGTGGCGCGCACCTGCAGTTTTCGACTCAACACAACTGCAATGGCATCTTTGGTAGAAGTTTTACCCACGCTACCGGTGATTCCAATAACTTGCGGACTCCTCCGAATTAGAATAAACCGAGCCAACCAATATAGTATAAAATGCAAAATTCGTTTCATATAATTATTCGCGATCAGGCGGTATTTGATAATAGTTTAACAGATATTGAGCTAGTTCGCCCCACATTGGTACCACGGAACCTTCAGCGTATTGAGTCTGCGGCTCCTTCATTTTTATCAACATGACAAATTTTGGATCCGAAACTGGACCAAATCCGGCAAAGGTATCATTATGACGACTCTCATCATATCGACCATTCGCACCCACAATTAGTGCGGTCCCGGTTTTACCAGCTAAAAAATACCCCGGTACTGCCGCCTTTTTGGCATGACCATTATCTATCACATTCACCATCATGGCCGTGAGGGTGCTAGAAGTATTTTTTGACATAACAGTTTGCACCACCTTTGGTTCGGTTTTTGTTTCAACTCCACTAGCATGAATAAAGGAATCCACAATATACGGTTGCATTAACTCACCACCATTGGCGATGGCAGCATACGCGGTAGCTAACTGTAATGGTGTCACTGTAAAACCATGACCGTATGAAGCCGGCAAAGCATAACAATCACTAAGCGTTTCAATTGGCGTAATATCGCCGCTATATTCGTTCGACAGTTCAATGTTGGTTGGTTTGCCAAAACCGAACCGATGCACATAATCATTAAAAACTGAACTGCCCATTTGCTCCAACGCAAACATCGTGCCGGTGTTCAAAGAATTTTCCAATACTTCCGTCATGGTTTTTGTCCCGTAAGATTTTCCGTCAAAATTAGTCACAGTAAATCCACACACATTGCGCGACCCCGGATCGGTGTAAGTGGTATTGGGCGTAATTGCACCGGTATCCAAACCAGCTGCCATCGTAACGGGTTTAAATACCGACCCCGGTTCGTATTCATCGCTCACCGCCGAATTAGCAAACACTTCGATTGAATCCACTTCGCTATAATTATTCGGATCATAACTGGGATAATTACACATTGCAATAATTGCCCCGGTATTTGGCTCCATAATAATAACCGTACCTTCTTTAGCTCCTAACCTTTCAACTTCGGTTTTCAATTTATCACAGGCATAAAACTGTACATTTTTATCAATTGTCAAAACTAAATCAACACCGTCTTGCGCTTTTTCGATTAAGCCGTCGCCGATGGTTAAAAATCTTCCAAAGGCATCTTTTTCTCCCTCAATGTAGCCGGGTGTGCCTTTTAATTGATCTTCAAAATAGCCTTCCAATCCATATTGCCCCTTTCGTTCGGTATCGGAATAGCCATAATATCCGGTTATATGTGCAGCATACTCACCTTCTGGATAATATCGCCACTGTTCGTCGCGAAATATTATTCCAACTAAATTAAGCTCTTCAATTGCGTTCACCACTTCGGCGGGTACACGACGTTTTAATATTTCATCAGGATCGCCGGGTTTATCGATTTTTTTTAATAAATCTTCTTTGGGCATGTTCAAGAGCGGTGCTAACGCTTCGGCCGTAGCTGTGGGGTCGGTAATATGGATTGGCTCAGCGTGAACTTCAGACAAAACTTCATTAGTGGCGATAGGAACGGTGCCACTGGTAGTGAATTTATCATGAACTAAAATTTCTCCACGTTCTGGCACCAGTTCTTGAAACAAGCCATGGCTATTAAAAGCTAGGGCTTTATAATTACTACCCTGAATAATTTGTACAACAAATAAACGCACCACGATGATAGCGCCAAATATTAAAAAACTCAGACGCAGCAGATCAACTCGATCAACTTTTGGTTTTAGCGACGCCCCCGCAGATTTACCTGACCAGCGACCACGAGTTATCCCGTGATTACGCGCATTATTGCGAAAGGGCCACCGTTGCCGTCTCATCGAGGTAATGGACATTCGTTGCCGTCACCAAGTTGTATTGATGACTCATTTCGTTAACATGAGGTAAGGATAAGACCTCGGACATATCCAATTCTAATTTTTGGTTGGATTCACGGGTGGCTTGAATGCGACTATTGAGTTCATGCACTTTGAACGTGTCACTAGCGGTGGAATTTACAATTGCCAAATATGACACCCCAAACGCCACTAACAAACCAATTAACACTCCATTCACAATACGCGGTTGCTGTAGCCACGATAACCAATTCTGAACCTTTGGCACAGCCGCCTGTTTGCGACTGAGGAGACGTTGATTTGTAATAAGAGTTAGTTGGGTCATGATTTTTTATTTTTTTGGATAACACGTAATTTTGCGCTCCGGGATCGTGGATTACTATTAAGTTCCGTGGCACTAGGTACGACCGGATGTTTCGTAATAAGTGTGAAGTTAGGATTGCGCTGACACTGACAAACCGGAAATTCCGGTGGACACACGCAGCGCGCTGAAGTCAATTCACGAAATAAATGCTTTACTATTCTGTCTTCTAATGAATGAAAGGTTATGACGGCCAATCGTCCACCAGGAGATAAAATACTAAGCGCATCGTGCAAAGCTTGAGTAAGTGGCTCCAATTCATCATTCACGGCAATGCGGAGAGCTTGCCAGATTGGCGCTAAATCACGGGCCAATCCGCGCTGGTAAACCGTTTTAGCGATGGCCTTTAGATCGGCCACGGTTTGGATCGGGCGATCCAGACGCCATACGAGAATCGCCCGAACTAACCTGTGCGCGTTTGGGAGTTCTCCGTAATCCCGAAAAATGTGTAACAGATCCGTTTCGGTTCCCTGTTCTAGTAACCGGCGAGCGGTTTGCGCACGACGAGCATCCATGCGGAGATCAAGTGGTTCGGAGTCGCGTTGAAACGAGAATCCCCGACCACTGCTCTCTAACTGATCTGATGACATTCCAAGATCAAGTAGAATACCGGTGATCTTGCCGACGAGCTGATTTTGCTCGCAGTAGTCCTTTAGATGAAAGAAGCTTTCATGAATGACAAGGAGCTGACTTGGACCGTATATCTCACCCAGACAACTGTTGACCCGGGCAATTGCTTGCGCATCGTGATCAAAGCCAAGTAGTAATCCGCCGGGTTGAAGTTTCTGGAGTAGGCTGCTGCTATGTCCACCCCCGCCGATTGTCCCATCGATAATGATATCGTTAGGTTTCGGCTGCAGCAGCTCTATAACTTCATTAAGCAAAACCGGTTGATGTACTGTTGTCATGGTGTTTCAAGGTCCATAGCACCGAACGTTCCCCCTCGTTCGGCAGTATTGAACTTTAAACTCCTAAGGCTCCTAAAGCTTCAGCAATGGTATTACTTTCGCGTTCGGTATTGGTTTTATATTCTTTCCAAGCAGTTTCATCCCAAATTTCTAAACGGTTATATAAGCCGGCTACTACAACACTTTTTTTAATATTGGCATACTCACGCAGATATTCCGGCACCAACACTCTTCCCTGTTTATCTGGTGTGGCATCCATGGCCCCAGCTAACATCAAACGGGCAAACGCGCGGGTATTGGCTTGCGCAATTGGCAATTGTGATAATTTGTCAGCTAACTTTTTCCATTCAGCAGCTGAGTAAACAAATAAACAACGATCTAAACCGCGAGTTACTACTGCGCCTTTAGCTAAAGCGGCTCGAAATTTAACCGGAATGGCTAAACGGGCCTTTTCATCTAGATTGTGTTGGTACTCTCCAATAAACATATCCACTTTTTGATGTACTTATCCCCAAAGTTATCCCCACTTTTTACCACTTAATTACTACTTTTATCCATTATATACCACCCAGTTATCCCTGTAAACCCCGCCAACTAGAGCTGTGTATAACAAAAACAGCCCATAATTTAGGCTATTTGGCAAGCCGGCAGAATAAACCGATAAGACGCCGTTATGTCATCGGCAGGCGGATAATAAAGACCGTCCCCTTTCCAATATTTGAATGAAACTCAATTGAGCCACCATGTTTTTCTATACTGCTGCGCACAATATATAAACCCAAACCGGACCCCATGGGGTCTTTAATTTGCGCTTCCCGTCCACGAAAAAATTTAGTAAATATTTTGCTTTGCGTTTCTTCGGACATACCAATGCCATGATCAATCACTTGGCAAACCACTTCGTCATTCTCTACGCTGACCACTAATTCAACCGAGCTATTAGTGCCGGAATATTTTATGGCGTTATCTAATAAATTTTGAAAAGCCATTTTTATTTTTTGCCGATCAAATTTAAAAGGCGGCAAATCATTTGAAATTGTTAATGTGACGGTAACATGTTTTGGTTGAGCACTCACTCGAGCTGATTCCACCACTTGCCGTAGCACTTCATTTAACGAACCAACTGTAAATTTATAGGGTGCCCGACCATCATCAATTTCCGAAATGTCTAATAAATTATTGACGATTTCGATAACCTCATCATTGCGACTATATCCCTTACTTAACAAATCCAGTTGTTTGCTGTTCAAAGTACCACCATCGCCATCGAGCAGCATCTTAAACAACCATTTTAAGGTAGCCAAAGGTGTCCGCAATTGGTGAGCTGCTACCGAAATGAAATCCGATTTCATTTGATCGAGATCTTTTTCTTTTGTGATATTACGCAAAATGATTAATGCCCCAATATTATCGCCATCGGAATCCGTCACTTGCAGCCCGGTGGCTTGTAGAATAATATGATCATCGCCTTCGCTAATTGTCAGTTCTGTGGTTTGATACACCGGTTCTCGCGTGGCTGTGACAATGAAATCAACCAATGGACGTAACGCTTCGTCAAATTGTTTAGACCGTAAATTTTTATCGATAAATTGTCGCGGTTGGACGCGTAAAATGCGTTGCGCATATGGGTTCATCAACACAACCCGACCGCGGTGATCTAACATAATTACACCATCAACTAAATTGTTTACGATGGCCATCACTTTATCACGCTCTGATTCTATTTCGGCTTCACGTTGCCTAATTAAGTTATTAATAAAGGCCGCAAAAAAGGCTGTAAAAATTAATATCAAAATCACGGTAGCCGAGTTATGAACCGTTACACCAATATTCTGATAAAACCCCGGGTCAAAATGATAGCGCGGATGATGCGGAATGAGCCCTTCATATTCCAAGGCAATGACGCCAAGATATAGCATTACCGTAAAAAAACTCAAGGCTAAGATCTGCAATTCATTAAAAATCATGATCGCAATAAAAATGGTCAGAAAGTAAAAGAGGAACGACAAACTTTCTACGCCACCGGAAGCATATAGAATAATGGTATATATAATTTGATCGAAGACCACTTGCAGGACACTGATAATAAATAATCCCCGATCACTAATTTTTCGTGGATCACGATGTAAATAAAAATAAAAACACAAGTTATAACTATAGGTAATGGCTATTAAGGCAAAAACACTGACATTAAAATCAGCCACGCCAATTGCCTTCTGAATTAAACCCAATACCACCACAAAACCATGCAAAATCCACCGACTCGCCACAATGTAACGCAAGGTGCGAATCCGTTTTAATTTACTTTCCAGGCTGAGTGGCATAGGTTATATTTGGTGCTTTGGAATAATGAGGATCAATCTGAGTTTTTGCTTTACCCATAAATTGTGCCAGTTCAGTAAAGAGCTGACTGGAGCTTAATTCGTATAATGCCAACTTTCTACTATAACTTAAGGTATTATATAGTGTAGCTAATACTCGAATGAGGGTAAATGATGCCGCCTGATTTACTAAAACCAGGGCTGCAATTGGCTCATTTCCGATTAAATTAGTAATGGTTTGCAAAAGCACTTCGGAGCGTGGGTTATCCAATTCAATTTGACGCAACGGTTGGCCCGGACAATCACCATAAATGAACTGCACAACAGACCGCTTGGTACTATTAGTTTTAGATGGATCACAATATAAGACGCGCATAACTGACAGTATTAATGATGTGGCGCCCAGCCGCCAGCGATTTCTAAATTCGCACCAGAGATATAACTGGCTTCCGGAGATAATAACCAACGAATCGCAGCGGTAATATCTGCATAGTTGGCCGGACGACCCATCGGCAGTGGTTGCGTAATAATACTATTTTGCACAACACCCGGAGAGATGGTATTTACTGTGATGTGCTGAGGAGCCAATATTTCGGCATAGGATTTTGTTAAGGTAATCACGCCGCTTTTTGCAATAAAATACGGAACGGTATATTTACGAGCGATGGTTTGATCCGCCGT
>CAYYTZ010000053.1:7839-8118 GCA_964474735.1 uncultured Gammaproteobacteria bacterium
GCCACCGACTGGCTGCATTAAAGGTATGGCTTGCTGCATACATAACATAGTTGCGCGTAAATTTGAATTCAAAACATCTTCTAGCTCATCAACGGTCACTTCGGACACTGGATGATAAACGCCAAAATTCCCCACTGTGTTAATGAGCACATCGAGCCGACCAAATTCGCGCTGAATGGCCGCAAATAATCGTTGTACTTCTCTAGGTTGGGTAAGATCGGCTTGCATTAAACGAGAAGACGGAGCAAGAGTTTGTACTTCGTCTAGTGTAGTTGTGGC
>CAYYTZ010000054.1:0-7872 GCA_964474735.1 uncultured Gammaproteobacteria bacterium
GGCGACCATCACAATCCAACGGCCTTTGTGATAGCGTTGCGGCCGACTGGGTAAAATAAGTGTACCTAAAATAACCGATAAAACCAAGCCAATATTAGCAATTGAAAGCACCACTTGCAATATAGTGGGAGCCAGCGCTGCTAATGGATGAATAATCATATCACCTTTGATCACCCATAATGGCACATAACCCAAGAAAAAAATTAATAAACTAGCTGTCCCCCACGACCACATTCCCTCTAACTGACTGAATAAATGACGCAAACGCAAACCCAATGGTATCTTTTTTGCCCGCGGAAAGTGCCAAAGCATGTACGGTATATTCTCACTACCCCAGGCCCAACGTTGTTGTTGCTTAAACAGATTTTTCAAACTTTTCCACCAAGTATCTGAACAGACCGTATCCATATAAATTGGCATATGTAATGGCATTACTCGGTAATCACCGTCGTACTCCAAAAAACATTGTAAAAAAATCCTCGAGTCATCAGAAACAATATCGCGCTGCCAAAAACCAACATCAACCAAGGCACGCCACGACATGCTATGTGACGAAAACGTAAATAAACGCTCTGGCCTAACTTGCTCCGACATTAACCAAAAGGTCGTACCGGCCGCGGCGACGCGCATAATAGCTGGGGCATCCCAGATATTATTATTAAACATTGGAATTGGTTGATAGCTCGAACGCGTCGGCTTTGGGTTAGTTAAATAACTGTAAGTTAAATAATTAAAATACTGTGCTTCGACACAGGAATCAACGTCCAAAACTGTAACAATCAAATTTTCATACACAAAACCAGCCGGATCCACCAATTGTTTTTTCACCAGCTGACCAGCCCACGCCAAGTTAGCCCCTTTAGCGGCGATTTCACCCGGCAACCCATCTGGATGAACACTCACAAAAAAATCTCGAAATTGACCCGCATATTTTTTTGCCATTGCCCTACCTATCCTTTGGCTATCCGGAAAACGCTCTTCCGCGGCAAACACTAATATCAGGCGCTCCTTCGGATAGGTTGAACTGGCTAAGGCCGCAAAAGTAGCTTCTACCACTTCTAATGATTCCGTGGCATGAGGAATAAAAACCAGCTGATAAATATTTTGATAATTGGCTAAACGCTCACAGTTCTTGACCCAATCTGTCTGCATAACTTGACGATAGCTACGATATGAAACAACTAAAAAAACACTTAAATAAACCACCTTCATCATCCAATAGATGTCAAAAATGATCACGGCATAAATCATCGCCAAAGGGTAAATAAATGTGACTGCCACGGCACCAATCAGTGTTGTCCACACTAACGTTCCTGGAATCATTTCCAATAAACGATATTTAGAATACGCGCTGGGCCACGACATATATTTCGTAACAAATTCCACCGGCAAAAACGGCGTAGGCCAGCCAATGGACTAAGCGAGATTGCGTAATACTAAATTCTGATGACTGATCGGAATGCTCCAAAACATGTCGATGCATTTTCATAATAATAATTCCGTCAACTCCGCCAATGAGTGCGCCCGACAATCCTAAAATTTCTATAAACGACAAAAATTTTAGTAAGACAATGCACAATGGCGGAATCAGAACGGCCAGCCAGGCCACCACCGCTGGTAATTTATAATCATAAAGATAAATTTCCTTTAACACCAAACCAGACATTAATAGTGATGTTGACATGGTGATAATTCCAAAAATCGAACCAAGCAACAAAACAATTGGGCCAAGTTGTTGGCCTAGTCCTAGCACAGCACTCTCGGACGTATTCGGTCCGGTAATACCTACCACACTAAATACAAAACAAAGATAAACCACAATTGGAATTAATGAGCCGGCCACAATGGCTCGTTTTAACAAATGGCGTTGGTTTTGCAGCACATTTTTCATGTCCGGAATCGAGGCTGATGCCGCTAAAGCAAACAACACCACTCCGTATGGTAAAAATATGTTCTGCGGGTTAGATGCAAAAAAGTTATTCGTTTCAATTTGCGGAAACGCAATTACCAATAAAGCAACAATCAAAGACAGCATCAGTACCATTAATATTTTCTCGGCATTCGCTATCGTCCGCAAGCCAAAATATAGCGCAACCGCCATGACCAACACATATCCTAATAAATACAATTGATCTGGCCCACCCAGCACTGGCTGCAAAATAGTGCGCAACAGCATCGAAACTTCCAAAAAATAGGCCGACAACGCTCCATATAACCCAATAAACAGCGAAAATAAAGCTAACAATTTCCAGCGTTTCCCTAAATACTTTTCAACATAAGCCGGAAATTGATGTTTGCCCTTGGTATGAAGGATTACTTCACCGTAAGCTAAATTTACCAGCAATAATATTGCTCCCAGGGTAATTAAGTACGCGCAACCAACAAAAAAACCAGATTTAACAAAAGTATATGGTAATCCAAAAATTCCAGCACCAACGGCAGTTCCAACCATAAGGGCCACTGCCCCTAACAGCGAATTTGGCTGATGTGGCTTATTTGAAAGCATTGTAATTAAAACCTCAGACTAGAAATTTTCTTCTTCGAGCGACTTTAATTCTTCGTCACTTAAGGCTGGCTCATAAACCAATTCATACTCAACTAGGCCTTGCGTTTTATACTCGGTCAAATACAAAGTGATAATTTCTGGATTTGATTCATCACCCTTAGTGTATTCCATGTAATCAGTGGCTTCTTCTGAATTTGTCCAGCCAGCTGCCGTTAAATTATCGGTATAGAATTTTCTGATATCTTCTTGCTCCGCGATTGTTTGATAGCTCACATCCGTTTCATATTGGCTGGCTGCGTAATAACTGCGAATCGAATCCGGATAGCGCTCTACCATGGTTAAATCTTTACCGTAGACATCTTCCGTTACTGCATCAACCACATCTTCTTCAGATGTAATATCTATTACATCAACATCGCCGTCTGCTGAGACATTGACATTCTCATTTGACGTCGCTGGTTCAGTATTAGTTGTATTTGTTGTTGTGCAACCAACCCCAAGTAAAAAAGTTGTTGCCATAATTGAAAATAATGCTGTAAAACGTTTCATGGTCATATGCTATTAATTATAGATTGATCAAATTATTATTTATTGTTCACTTAGTAGTATATTCAACTGTTCCGGTTTCCGGCAAGATCGCTATCCATGTTGCCCCCCGATTAAGCTCTATTTCCTTGCCATCAATAGTATACCACAATGTACGACTCTGGCGATCGGCTTTCTTCCATACCCCCTCCAATACTTCTCCGTCGCGGGCAATGTAAGCCTTTCCCTCACCAGTAACGTTATAATTAACCCTCCCCTCATCATCCACTGAAACTGCCGACGGCACAACCTGGACAATCACATTTTTGATTTGCATTGGTTTCCCTGTGATGGCATCGATTTGTTCTTCGCCACCAGTCCACCGACTATAACTGTTCGTTTTGTAATCATAAACGTACTTTGCGATATAAAGTTGCCCCGAACCAAAATCAACAGTCACAGAGCTTTCGGTTGTAGGTTTAATCTTTGATTTGGCGTCATCTTTAAATACCCAGCTATCGAATTCGGCAGTTGCATTATCCAAACCTTTATCCCGCCGAGCTAAAGTTAATAAACTGCTTGATGTAAATAAATTATGCGGAGCTATTTTACTGCCCTCGCGATAAAAAAAACGGCTGTCAGTGCCCAGGGCGGATAAATCATTCAACGCCAGTCCGGAAATTGCCTGAAGGGCTTCTGGACTGCCGCCGGCATGACCATGCAGTGCATCATACTCAGATGAAAACTCTAAAAAAGTTGGTCTTGAACTGCGGATTGGGCCAATGACATCTGGCATTTCTCCCGAGTAAACTGCCATAAAACGGGTGATTCCGCCTTCCACCACAATTTCATACACAACCTGAGCAAAACTTAAACCAGCTTGCGGGCGCACCCCACCAAAAGCCGCATTTTCAATCATCAAAGCTAATGGAAATATTTTGGCTTGATTTGGTTCAACCAACACCCCATCAATTTGACGAGCCACTTCCGTTGGAGTTTCCACCACTTCAGTTTTCTTCGTTACTTCTTGTGTCTGTTTAACTGTTTTCATTACCACCGATTCCACGGGTGGTTGTAATTGCATAACCCAATAAATGGCCAGCCAGGTAGCCACCGCCAGCAACAGCAAGATCCCGGCAATGATTCCTAAAATAAGATTTCGGCGTTTTGTAGTCATGACGACGAATTAATATGTTATGACCGTCTCCGGCGAAACAACTTCAATCCAAGTTACTCCGGGGTTAAATTGCCATGGCTGTCCTTCAGCAGATAAGAATTGGGTGCGCTCCCCTCTTTCGGATTTTTTCCAACTCCCAACTTGCGCAGTACCGTCTTGAAATAATATTGCTTCACCTTCGCCGATTGTTTCCATGTCCAACCGGCCAGTATCGGCTTCTAATAAATTAATGGCAACTTTCTGCACTACTATATTACGGGCCAGTAACTGTTGATCATTATTAGCATCACGCTGTTCCACTCCACCGTTCCAACGCAGATAGGTGTTTGACTCGCGCTCATAACGCCATTCAACCTTATATTCATCAGTCGAAAAATATATCAGCAAAGGTGAAACATCCAGCGGCCGATCAACTTTTTCTGGATTTGTTTTAAATTTATATGGCATATAATCACCGACCGTCGATTCTAAATTTAAGTCTCTCAGGGCGTAGGTATACAACTCGGAATTCGAAAATAAATTATGTGGTGCGGCAATTTCTTCAGCGCGATAATAATAGGCTGCATTATAGAATTGATTCAAATCTGTAATGTATTCTGAACTGTTCGTAACACCAAGTGCTTGTGGACTGCCACCGACATAGGAATATATTCCGCCATACTCCTCGGCCCAATCAACAAAATAATGGCGCGCGCTGCGGATTGGACCAATTTTAGCAATTGAATCTTTATTAGCATAAACCGCCATAAAACGAGTGACGCCACCTTCGGCCAACGCTTCGTAAACCAAATTGGCTTGACTTAAACCTGCCTGTGGTCTAATTTGCTCCAGATTTTCAATCATGACGGCAATGGGAATAATATTAGTATCATTCCATGACACATCAACTCCATCAATTCGCCTTTGACCGGTAGCTGGTACATTGGCAATATTGATATTTACAACGTTACTCTGATTATTAGACTGAAATGTCTGATCAAATAACTTCACACCATAAAATCGCAAAACAGCATATAAACCCAACAGCACAACTAACAATACCAACGTAATTAGAGCGACCACCTTTACCCGACGATCACGTCGAATTGCCCACCAAGCATCTTTCATTTTTTCTGACCACGTATTCATGGACTAGTCTTTGGATTTTTCGGTAGGTGCCGGTTCTGGTGTTTCTTTAACAACTCCCTCTACTTTATTTACATCCTCAGTAACTTTTTCGTTCAAAGCTGCTAATTCTTCATCACTGCGCGGTGGTGCTACAAACGCTACAATATTTTCGGCTTGATCTAATACAGTAACACCCTCAGAAAATTTAATGTCCTTGACCCGAATGACTTTTTCAAAATTTTCTAATGAAGAAATATCGACGACCATTTCTTTAACTAAAAATTCCGGTAAACATTTAATAGCGATAGTTGACTTATTTTTCACCAAAGTACCACTCAGACTCTTCACGGCCGGCGCTTCACCCCGGAAAATTAAATGCACATCCGAAGTAACGGCTTCTTTCATGTTAACAGCATAAAAATCAACATGAGCAACGGCATCAGTCAGTGTTTCGCGACCAATATCCTGAATCATAGCTTTAATCGGCTGTTCGGAATCTATCACTAAATCAATCAAAGAACCCTTGCCGGCAGCCGAATAGACATTATCAAAAGCTCGCGTTTCCATCTGAATAATTTGATTGTTTTTTCCATGACCATATAAAACGGCCGGAATTACTCCTTTTACTCGTAAAGCTTGGACGCGCTTTTTTTGTGCGGAGCGGGTTTGGACGTGAAGTTGCAGTGTATCTGCCATAAATGTAACGTTATGATGAGTATTTTAATAACTGGTTGACGCTCTTGCCATGATGAAGCCACTCATGGAAAGTCAGTAAATCATCCTCGGTGATTGCCTGACTATGTTGAAAGCGAGAAACATCCTCTAAAGAAAGATCTGTCACTAGGCCAATTGAACTAATAATTGGGCCAGTGCTAAATAGTAATGCAACTAGGGCGCCTTGGCAAATCGAGCAACGCGCGTGCACTAATTCGGCATCCCGGCTTTCACTAATTACACTAGTAATAAAGCTGCCTTGGCGATTTTGACAAAGCGGACAAGAAGCTAGCAATTTATCTAAAGCCTCTTGTTTTAAAGCCGCACTCAAAATTGAATCTGGCTGTTTTCCCTCGGACATAGGCACACTTTACTAAAATTAAGTCAGCTTGTCAACGTTCCCGCAAGCTGTTTTGCATAAGGCCAATGCCTGTGCATAAGGCTAATAACGAGCTTCCGCCAGCACTGACAAATGGTAGTGGTATACCAGTAACTGGCATAATACCAAGATTCATGCCCAAATTGATAAACATCTGCGTAAAAAGCATGCCCGCAAAACCAATCAATAGAAAACGTGCATAATCATCACGACTCCGTTTTACCCCCTTCAATAAACGCAGATATACTGCCACGTAAAGCGCTAAAATGACTACCACTCCGACGAAACCCAGTTCCTCTGCAATAACGGCAAAAATAAAATCCGTCTCACGTTCTGGCAAAAATTTTAATTGAGTCTGTGTGCCTAGACCAAGACCACGCCCAAACAGTTGACCAGAGCCAACCGAAATAACCGCTTGCTTTACATTGTAGCCGGATACTAACGGATCACGTTCTGGCTGAATAAACGTCAAAATCCGATCACGTTGATAGTTGCTAAAATAAAATAGCCAGGCCAAAATAGCCAACACCGCACCAACAGCTACCAACACCGCAATTTTTTTTAAACTTACGCTGCTGCAGAATAACATTATTCCTCCAGTGGCAACTAACACACCAGCCGACCCAAGATCCGGTTGGAGCAACACTAATACAATATAGCCAGCTAATAAACCAAGAATTTTGGCAACCACTTTCCAATTATTTACTCGATGGGCATGATCACCCAAAAAACGGGCCAGGACTACGACAAAAATAATCTTCACAAACTCGACCGGCTGCACGCTCATACCAGCCAATTGAAACCAACCGGTAGTGCCATGAATAGTTACGCCGAACAATAACACTGCAACTAACACTAATATTCCAATTATATATAATACGTAACCGTAATTTACGACTTTGCGATAATTAATATAAGTTGTCAGCCACAATAATATTATACCTAATAAAACAAATATTAATTGCTTTAAAAAACGACCTGGCTCTCCCCCAGCCGATTCTAAACTAAAAATGATAGCTAAACTAAAAATCATAAACAACAATACAGCGCCGTTTAGCCACCAATCATTTTGCCGTAAATGTTCTAGCCGAGGATGTTGCATTAGTCGTTACCGGGATAGATGAGATTTGCCTCATTCCATACATCGGTTTGAACAATTAGTTCGGTTTGCGTTCCAAACGCATAGCGCCGCAACCAATTAACTTCAATCGGTAGCGTGACAAATGAATCAACATTATTCCACACCGATTGTTGAATAGCGACAATTTGTTTTTGTTCATTTCGTAAAATAGCAATAACCCTAACTCGCCGATAACCATACGGGCTGGCATTTGTAATAGTGGCGGTTAATTGACTAAAGGCCTCTCCGGCTGGAGTTTCCACTGGTGTTGTTTCCGTTGTTGGCACAACAAATTCTTCATCTGCAATCTGGGTTGGCGCGGTGTTGGTTATACCGGCGGCGGT
>CAYYTZ010000055.1:0-7811 GCA_964474735.1 uncultured Gammaproteobacteria bacterium
TGCGTGTTTTGAAGAATGTCTGGACCAGCTAATTATTGTCGATCGACAATTTCTATGTCGCGGCTTTTAACTTTATAAATTTTATTTGCCGGTATAACGCCTCGCACAATGGCACCAGGATAAATTATAGAATCATGCCCAATTAACGTTCCGGGATTTAAAATTGCGCCAGCTCCAATTTCGGCTCGATCACCTAACACTGCACCAAATTTACGTAAGCCAGTTGGAATACGCTGCTGCCCCGCTGTCACAATAATATCCGACCCATCACTTTTAAAATTTGCCAATAAGGCGCCCCCACCCAAATGCACCTGACTTCCTAAAATACTATCCCCAATGTAATTAAAATGCGGTAATTTTACTGTCGCGCCCAACCAAGCATGTTTGATTTCGACGGCATGTCCTAATGCACAATTATTCTCAATAATCGAATTCGATCTGATGTAACAGCCATAGCCTAGAGTCACAGCATTACCAATTATCACGTAATC
The DNA here is from genome assembly GCA_964474735.1 of uncultured Gammaproteobacteria bacterium. GTDB lineage: Bacteria > Patescibacteriota > Patescibacteriia > UBA9570 > UBA9570 > UBA9570. The sequence goes on from CAYYTZ010000055.1 coordinate 492, forward strand.
ATCCACTACACAATATGGTCCAATTTTAACATTCTCGCTAATAACCACGTGTTCCGCAATCAATGCCGTGGGATGAATCTGTGCCGAAGCTGCAATGTGACGTTGGGCCGAATGCTGCTGCACGTATTTCGATAAAGCCGCCAAGGCTTCCCAAATTAACGTTGTTCCGGTCGCCAAATCACCATGCGATGTTTTTGTGAGATCAATCCATTTGGCTAAATAAAATTCATCCATACCATTGAAAGATTACTGTAACAAATCAATTTGGTCAATTTTGGCATTGAGTTTTTGGTATTCCCCCGTTACTCGGTCTAAAGCATTATGCGCATTAGTTAAATGGGTCTGTAACACCCCCAGTTCATTTCCGAATTTGCCCATGGCTTTTTGCAAACCTTGTAAGGTATTTAAGATACGCTTAGCTTGTTGCTCTATTTGTTTGCCTTGCATGCCAAGCAAGATTACTTTTAAAAAGTAATAAAACCCGTTCGGCGATACCAGCCAGACATTTTGGCTTTGTGCATAACCGGTTAAATCAGATTCGTCCCGCATTATTTCATAATAAATCGCTTCTGCCGGAACATACATCAAAGCAAAATTTAATGTTCCTTCATCCGGAATAATATATTTTTTGGCAATATCCGAAATTTGCTTGCGCACATCACGGATAAATAATTTACGATATTCCGTTTGTTCAGCATCAGTTTCCGCCTTTAATAAGGCAGTAAAATTTGGTAAAGGAAATTTGGCATCAATTGGGATCATGCCTTGGTCAGTTTTAATTATGGCATCGGCAATATCTCCACGTTTAAAACGGTATTGCAATTCAAAACTACCCCGCGGAAAAGATTGTTGGAGCAACTGCTCGAGCACTTGTTCACCAATAGTGCCGCGCAATTTTGGCGACTGCAAAAAATTCTGAACATCTTTTAAGGACCGCCCAATTTCCTGCATCTGGCCAAGCTCCTTATTTACATCACCAATTACGCGCGCGGCATTATCCAGACGGGTATTGAGCCCAGAGGAAACTGTATCAAGCCGTTGCTGCATGCCTTGCACATTTTGATTCAATAAAGCGAGACCAGTTTGTTCGGTTAAATTCTTACTCAACTGCTTAAGTTTACGATCAACAATAATGCTAACCGCTACTAAGCCAAGTATCACTAGGCCAATGGTCAAAATCGTATCAAACATGCAGCTATCGTATCAGGAAAGACGAAACAATTCAAACGCATTAGCAGTGGTCTGTTTGGCGACTTGCTCTACAGAAACATCTTGTAAGGCGGCAATAGCATTGGCTACATACTGCACATAAGCTGGTTCATTTGGCTTACCCCGATACGGCATGGGAGTAAGATAGGGTGCATCAGTTTCCAATAATAAACGATTCAGTGGAGTGGCGCGAACCGAAGCCTGCACTTCGGTAGCATCCGGAAAAGTGGCAATGCCGGTATACCCAATATAAAACCCCAGTTCCAAAAACTGTGACACATATTCTGGTAAACCAGTATAACAATGAATCACGCCCCGCAATTTACCGTTATACGACCGGACAATTTCCAACACATCTAAAAAAGCTTGAATCGTCCGACTGGTATGCGTAACGGCATCACGACAATGGATTACTACGGCTTTATCTAATTCTAGTGCCAAATCGCAATGTTGACGTAAAGTGCTTTTTTGCAAAGCGGTTAATTCTTCCCTAAATTCCTGAACTTGCGCACGTTGAAAATGATAATAATCCAAACCGCACTCCCCAATTGCTACAACTTTTTTTGATGACAAGGCTAATTGTTTATATTGTTCATAATCAAATCGTTCAGCCCGCGCCCGAATCTTTTGCACCTGCTCACCTAAAGCCTGCTCTTCGGTAACGTCATGAAATAAATGTAAAGGATGTAAGCCAACTGTGGCCACCACACCACTCTTATATTCTTCGGCAATGGCCACTGAGCGCTGTGATGATTCCCATTGCGTTCCGACGTTATTTATCATTATGTTAGCGGCCTGGGCACGCCCGATCACTTCTTTATAGGTTTTAAAAAAAGGCTGAAAATTGACGTGCGTGTGCGAATCAAACAACATACGATTAAATAAATGGAATAAACACCGCTATGGTAGAACCGATCTCGGCCGCAATTGGACCTAAAGTTGATTCGTTGATGGTTTGAACAAATACAGTATTAATAACTTGAGTCGTGCTAAAAAAAATAATTACACTTATTATCGCACAATGCGTCAGGGCGCTTAATAAACCACCTAAAATCACATTGGCGGTTTTTAAAAACGGTACCCACGATAATATATGAAAAAATTTATCAAGTAAGACTGCAGCTATTCCGGCCAACTCGGCTACTCCCACGAATAAAACAATAAAAGCGGTAATATTTGCCGTAATGCTATCACCTACCCAACCAGCCACCACATCATAATATTCAACCGCTAAATACACACCCAATCCCAGACCAACAATATGCCCCACTCGATACACCAAACCCAAACGCGCCCCAGTAAAAAAGGCAATTGCCAGCCAACCGATAATCACCCAATCTAGAATATTCATAGTTTATAGAATACGTGGAAACAATGGCGGAACTTTTTTAATAGTCGCTTGTGAAAAATGTTCTTGAATAGTAACGGCGGTTGTAGGCATAAATGGTTCAATCGCCAAAGCAATATCTTGCACTATCATAACCAGTTGCGCCAAAACTTTTTCTAATTTATCCAGATTACTGACACTAAATAATTCCCAAGGTTTTTCATCATCAACCATTTTATTGGCCTGACGAATAATCACCCAGGTGGCATCCAATGCCTCATTAAAACGATATTGACCAATTAAATTATGAACCTTCCCTAAATCGTACTCAGCTTCCGGTACATCAGCTACCGGCGCATGCCCGTCCAAATAGCGCTCGACCATATTAGAAACTCGACTGACTAAATTACCCAGGTCATTAGCCAAGTCAGCATTATAGCGCTCAACAAATTTATCTTCAGAAAAATCACCATCATCGCCCGGTGGAATTTCGCGCAATAAATAATAACGCACGGCATCCGCACCATAGCTGTGAATATATTCAAATGGATCAACCACATTGCCTAACGACTTGCTCATTTTTTGACCATTAACTGAAACATAACCGTGTATAAAAACTGATTTTGGCACCGCTAAATTTGCCGAAAGCAACATGGCCGGCCAATAAATAGCATGAAACCGTGAAATCCCTTTACCAATCACATGCACATTGGCTGGCCAATAAGTATGCAATAATTCGCTGTTCGCGGAGCCATACCCTAAGGCGGTAATATAATTACTCAAGGCATCAAACCAAACATACATCACCTGATTAGTGTCCCCTGGCACCGGTACGCCCCAGTGTTGCGCTCGCGTCTGTGAACGTGAAATGGAAAAATCTGTCAATCCCATTTCTATAAAAGATAATACTTCATTTTTGCGATACTTCGGATAGATCTGAATTTCTCCGGAACTAATTAACCGCTGCAAAATATCTTGATAAGCCGACAGTCGAAAAAAATAATTCTCCTCTGTAACTGATTCCAGGGGCGATAAATGCTCCGGACACTTACCGTCAACTACATCTTTTTCGGTATAAAAGGCTTCACAGCCAACGCAGTATAAACCGGTATATTTTTTTTTATAAATATCTTCTGGACGGCAAGCTTGCCACAAGGCTTGCGCACCGGAAAAATGCGCGGCCGAACTCGTGCGAACAAATTGATCGTTCGTTATTTGCAAAGCTTTGGCTAACTGAACAAATTGTTCGGCGTTGCGATCACAAAATTCTTGCACCGGTAAATTGGCAGTGGCGGCCGCGCGCACATTTTTTAAACTGTTTTCATCTACGCCGGATAAAAAATACGTGTCATCGCCAATTAATCGATGATAACGGGCTACCACATCCGCTTGCACTAATTCTAAAGCAAAGCCTATGTGCGGCTTGGCATTCACGTACGGGATAGCGGTGGTAATGTAAAACGTCTGATTGGCCATGATTCACTAGGCTTCAAGTCTATTCTGTTCGCGTTGTTTATCCGCAATAAAATCAGAAAAAAATACATCTAAAATTGCCACCAACGGAACAGCTAAAACGATCCCAATAAATCCACCTAATTTATAACCAACTAACAAAGCAATTATAATAACAATCGGGTTCAAGCCAACGGCTTGCTTCATTACCCGGGGTACTAATAATTGATTTTCAATCTGTTGAATAACAATAAACATAATAATAACAATAAACGGCTTATAGGGCGCATTAGCATAATCGGTCAAGGTAAAAAATACCGCCGGTACGGCTGATAAAGTTGGCCCGATAATGGGAATAAACTCTAACATACCGGCTAAAATTCCCAACACTAACGCATACGGTACGCCTAAAATCCAGAGCGACAATCCGGTTAGCAGTCCAATAAAACACATCAATAGTAATTGCCCCCACAGCCAACTACTTAATCGTTTTTGAATTTGCGTTAGTTTTTGAATTATGTACGGTTGATACACTATTGGAGTAACCGAGCGAATAAAACTTTTAATACCGTCTTCTTCTACAGTCATGTAAAAAGCAATTACCAAAATACCAATACCCATCACCACACCGCCAAACACCGACGCCACCGCATCATACAAACCGCTGGTAAGATTGACGACATTACGCACGGTATTATCTAAGGCCTGCTGAACAGAATTGAGTAAACCAATTTCTTCACCGGTCGCGCGCAAATTATTAAGATTATCTCGAATCGGTTCGTAATAAGAAGGAAAATTATGGGCGATGCTGGTTAATTCGTTTGACACCGGCGGCACTAAAAGTAAAATAATTCCGGTTAAGGCAGCCCCGGCAGCGATATAGACAGATAAAATACCTAGCGCCCGCGGCAGATGCCACCGTTGTAAGCGATCAACCCACGGCGTTAAAGCTGAGGCCAAAACCCAAGCTACAAACACCATGGCGATAATGTCCCGCACGGCCCAAATAAACAACAACCCTAAAAACACTAATAAAACTTTAACAATAGTGAGACTGGATATATTAACGTGAACAGGAGTTTGTGCCGACATGATAGCTAAAATTAGAGTGCCAAATGAGAGCGTAAATGCCGTAAAGATTTTTGCGGTCCAATACTGGCAATATTAACTTTTTCTAAGTGTAACACGCGATTCGCTAATCGTCGAATATCTTCTCGCGTGACTCGTTGAATCCGTCGTAATTTTTCTTGGGGCGAGGTTGTTTTACCTAACAACACGGACTGATGACCATAGTAACCGGCCAAAGCGGCTGAATCTTCCAACCGCAAAGCCGTTTGCCCCTTAATGCACTCTTTCGCATTTTTCAATTCCTCTGTCGTCACTAGATCAGTTTTAATCAAACGCAATTCCTTCATAATTGCTTCCATGGCCGGTGTAATCCGTTTATTATCTAAGCCGGCCTGAATCATAAACACACCAGTATCCATATATGGGGTAATATCGCTATGAATAACGTAACATAAACCCTGACGCTCCCGGATAGAAATAAATAAGCGCGAACTCATATTGCCACCTAAAATGGTAGATAACACGGCTAAGGTGGCTAAATCTTGCGGTTGCTGATGTGAAATGGCTGGAAAACCAATCGCCAATTGGGTTTGTTGCGTAACTTTATGCTTGTGAAAAAACTGCGGCCTAGTTTGATACTGTTTAAAATGTTTATACTTAGCTGCCGCTTGACCGCGCTGATACGAACCAAAATAATGTTGCACCCATTGTTTAGCGCGCCGATCAATTTTTCCGGCCAAGGCCAAATGCATCGCCGCAGGGGCATAGTGTTTTTTCTTGTATTGAATAAACGTCTCACGTGGTAATCGTTTAATATTCACTTTTCGTCCACCAATATCGTACCCCAGCGGATGATTCTTTTGAAAAATAGACATTTCCAATAATGTATCAACGTGCATTAATGGATTATCTTGATACATGTTCAATTCTTCAATAATTACTCCCCGCTCTCGATCAATTTCCTTAGGATCATAAAGTGATTGAAACACCATGTCGGAAAATAAATCCAAAGCTAATTCTAAACGATCAGCTGCCACTTTAATATAATAGGATGTTGTATCTTTCCCGGTAAACGCATTGTAGGCGGCCCCAACCGCATCAAGCTGTTTAGTGAGTTCCAAAGTACTGGGACGTTTTTTTGTACCCTTAAACATCAAATGCTCAAGAAAATGAGAAATGCCATTCGTGTTAGGCTGCTCATGGCGCGAACCAACTGGCACCAATAACATCACCGTAACTGTTTCGGTGCTGGTTTGCGGCACTGTCACAACTGTTAAACCGTTGCGTAATTTATAACATGAGACCATGACTAGATAGATAAGTAATTAATTCTGTGATGGGCAGACGAATTTGTTTCATTGAATCGCGCTCACGCACGGTAACCTGCTGATCGGTGATAGAATCAAAATCAATGGTGACGCAAAAAGGCGTGCCAATTTCATCTTGTCGCCGATAACGTTTACCAATACTTTGCGTTTCATCGTAATCACACCGGAATCGTTTCATCACTTCCTGAAAAAGCGGCTGTGCAATGGCTGTCAGTTCAGGTTTTTTTGAAAGTGGTAAAATCGCCACTTGATATGGGGCTATTTCTGGAGTAAACCGTAAAACTGTTCGAGTTTCGCCATTAACCGTTTCCTCGTCATAGGCACTTACTAACAAAGCGAGTAATGTGCGTTCTACACCCTGCGAAGGCTCTATCACATGCGGAGTAAATTTTCGTTTAGCGTCAAATGGATCAGTATACTCTAAACTTTCGCCAGACGCTTTGGCATGATTGGATAAATCAAAATCAGCGCGATAAACCAACCCCCATAATTCTTTACGACCAAACGGGAAATCAAATTCAAAATCGATGGTGCGTTTGGAATAATGAGCGCGCTCCTTTTCTGGCACTTCCAATTCGTGCAACTTTGACATATCTAAACCGATGTTTTTTCCCCAAGTTTTCATCCAATTCTGCCAATCGGTAAAATGTTTCTCCCAATTCGCTGGTTCAATAAAATATTCAATTTCCATTTGCTCGAACTCGAGTGTGCGAAAAATATAATTACCCGGAGTTATTTCATTACGAAAAGCTTTACCAATTTGTGCCAAACCAAAGGGCAAGCGAGCGCGCGTACTTTGTAACACATTTTTAAAATTAACAAACATAGCTTGGGCAGTTTCTGGACGAAGATAGACCATAGCAGATGAATCTTCCACTGGTCCAATTTGAGTTTTGAACATTAGGTTAAATTCACGCGGTTTGGTTAATTCGCCGC
>CAYYTZ010000056.1:0-7810 GCA_964474735.1 uncultured Gammaproteobacteria bacterium
CCGCCGCCACTACCTCCTAAGGCGCCGCTTGAAATTGATCCACCAGATGAGCCTAGCAACGCTGGGTTAGTTTCCGAGCCATAGACTACTCCACCAACTCGGCCTCCACTTGAATTCCCGCCAGTGCCGCCATGGCCTGCCCCACTAGCCGCCGAATTTATAGTATTTAGACCCTGACCATAACCGGCAGTAGAAATAGCACAGACATTAGAACCATTCGGTCCATATCCATTGGCGTTCCCAAGCGCTAAACAACCTTTGGTGTTAGCCTCAATTTTCGTACCAGCATTAACGGTCAAGTTCTTGAGCGCTGAAAAATCAACGTTGGCTTTGATATTTGTCCCATTTTGCAGTGTAAGATCAATGATATCATTGATTATAAATATACCTTCTGCACCACCAATAATTGTAACGTTATCCCAAGTTTGGTTATTGCTATTTGGAATATTAAAATCCATTGTCGCCGCCTTTGCGTTTACAGAAAATGATGTGCCACTGCTGAACGAAAATGCACTGCTCGCGCTAAGATTAAATGACGTAATCGTGGCAAGATCACATGTAAGTTGTCCAGCAACTGTTAGCGTGCCAGCTGTGATTGACGGTGTGGCAGCACCGGTTGCGCAATATTGATTTGTTGCAGAGGGATCAATTACCCAGCTGGTTTCAGTATAATCTGTATCGTCGTAGTCAAAGCCATGGAATATTTTTACATTGGCATTTGGGGAACTGCCTTGCTTTAAGTATACCGTTCCCTTATCACCCGGGATGGCTGTTCCGGTAGCCGTACCTCCATTAGGTGAAAAATCATTAGCATCAAAATTAAAATTACCACTTGAATATTCAATAGCCACACGACCGCCGCCACCACCGCCGCCATCTTTGGTATTATCACCGCCATTCCCACCGCGGGTACTGAATGTTCCGGTTGAGCCATTAAATGCATTCGCTGTTAGATAGACAGAGCCACCAGATCCTCCACCGCCTGCCCGGTTATTTGCGCCACCATCGTTTGTACCATCGCCCCCGTTTGCGGAAATTGAACCGTTCTGCGTAAACGTCCCTGTCGTCTGGATTCGAATCAAACCACCAGCAGTACCGCCTCTACCGCCGCCAATGGCACCACCTGATGATCCAAACAACAGTGGAGCAGTGACCGAACCATAGGTTATTCCGCCAGCGTAGGTATCACCATTTCCTCCGCGGCCACCATACCCACCACCACCACCACCGGCGGTCGTGGTGTTCGCACCAGCACCGTATCCAGTAGTGGTAATTGCACAGATATTGGAGCCATTAGGACCATAACCATTGACTACACCTGTATTTTGACAACCTTTAGAATCTGCACTAACTAAAGACCCGGACTGAATATCAACATTGGTCAGATTTGTCCATTGCACATTAGCATTAATTGCAGAATTGTTTTGTAAAGTGATACCAACCGCATCATCAACTGTAAATTTCCCTTCTGGTGCGCCATTAAACACTACGGCATCCCACGTTTGATTATTACCAGCCGGAATATTAAAATCCACAGTTGCTTTATTTGCAGTGGTCGATATGGCAAAACCCGATAACAACGTAAACGCTGTTGAAGCTGAAACGTTAAACGAAGTTAAAGTGGCAAGATCACATTTAACACTACCGGCTAACGTAAGTGTTGCAGCTGTGATTGAAGGGTTTGCAGTATTCGGTGTACATGTTTGTTTAATCACAGATGAGTCATTGATCCAATTGTGTTCGATATAATCAGTATCATCAAAACTAAAACCATGATAAATAGTCACGTCTGCATTCGGCGAAGTGCCCTGCTTTACAAATACAGTACCATTATCACCGTCAATGGCATTACCCGGTCCCACTCCACCAGTCATAGTAAAATCACTAGCATCAAAACTATAGCTACTATTTGTATAATGAACAGCAACTCTTCCACCGCTGCCACCACCACCATCTTTGGTATTATCGCCACCGGTTCCGCCTTTGGCACTAAATGTACCGGTTGTACCATTTAACGTGTCTGCAGTAATAAAAATGGCACCCCCTGAACCGCCGCCAGCTGCACGCTGATTCGCACCACCATCATTTGAACCATTACCACCGTCTGCAATAATAAGGCCATTATGATTCATAACATCGGCATCAATAACAACCATTCCACCACCTGAACCGCCGACCGCTCCAACCGAACCACCAGATGAGCCTAGCAACGTTGGCGCAGTCACTGAACCATATATCACGCCACCGGCATAGGTATCTCCCTTTCCACCGTTACCACCATAGCCGCCACCGCCACCGCCAACATTTGTAGTGTTTGCCCCACTACCATACCCGGCTGTGGCCAAGGTACAGACGTTTGAACCATTCGGTCCATATCCATTAGCACCGCCTGCCTGACAACCTTTTTTTTCCACATCAATTTTGCCGGTTGAACCAATCGTGACTGTTCCGGCTGTAATAGTTACGCCAGCCACAGCAGCGTTTGCATGGGTGACAATACCATTAATTACTAAAGCATCTCCCGCATCGGCTAACGTAAGCGCTCCAGAAAATGTCGCCGTGACACCTTCATTGACCGTTAATGTAAAATCGCCCGCACCGCCTAAATCAATTGGCTCGGTAAATGTTAATACAGCATTTCCAGTAACATTTATATCTCCACAAGAACCAGCATTAATATATGCCTGATTGAGAGTTGTACCAGAAGCTATACTACAAGTGGCGGCATACACTGGATGCGCCGAAAAAATAAATAAATTTATAACCGTCGTAGTGAGACATACAACGACTAATGCGCTGGTTGAAGCCAAACGAACTTTATATAACCAGTTACTATGCGCGATAAATGAGGCTGTATAGCACTGACCAGGCTTCACTGGATAAAAATGCTGAAAGCTAGTGGTTGATGAATAAAAAAACAGCACGATAACGTGCAGAATACCTTGAATTATCAGTAAGCCGAGCAGAAGTAGCCCAAGAAATATTTTGTAAAACAGCGAAACTTTCTTGAAACGCTGTTCAAGTTTTGAAATTACCCCACTTAACTGTTCGGAAATTAACAACATTATGGATAATATAACACAAAGTGTATAAAATTACAATCGTATTATAAAGAAATAATCTAAATTTTTGCGGCTAATAAAGCGGCGTCAATTGCTTCGTTCACTAAACGATCAGCGGCTTTATTCTGTTCACGCGGCACGTGTTGAAATGTTACCAAGCGGAAAGATTGCATGGCGTTCCAAACTTGTACAAATAATTTTTGCAATTTAGCATCCCGCACCTTATATTCACGTTTGAGCTGCTTAACCGCCAATTCGGAATCCATAAAAAAATGTATCGTCGTTAATTCCGGATGTATTTTTTGATAAACTTGGGCTGCTTCCAACGCTAAAATAATTGCCGTATATTCCGCTTGATTATTTGTGGCCACACCTAAATACCGCTTAAACTCTCCTAACTCCGGGCTATATGCTCCGGCTGCGGCCGGACCGGGATTTCCGCGGGCGCCGCCATCGGTGTTAAATTTAATTGTGTTATAGACCATAAAGATAATTCCAAATCATTCCTTCGGTATAAAGCTCAATGGGTGCCCGGTTATCTGTAAGTATTGTAGCATTTACACCAACGTTAGCAGGATGCCAATTTTGTTGCAATGATGTGGCCAAATTATACCGTTCATCTTGTATTGCTTGAAGCGGCTCTGTTGAAAGCGCTTTTTGACCAGCCACTACCACATAATTTAACGAACCTGGCACCAACGCAACGTACACCTGCGGAAATACTTCGGCCAGTGTAGCTAAAAATGCTTGGAATAATTTTGCCTCTTCGCTAGTACTGCCAATATTCATTGCCACAACACCATTCTCCGTTAAATGGTCACTAACTGTTTGAAAAAATTCTACCGTAGTCAGGTGCCAAGGAATATAGTATTCATTAGCGAACGCGTCAACGTAAATAATATTATAACGCTCATTGGAGACGCGTAAAAAACTGCGACCATCTTGAATGTGTATATCAACTTGCTGTTCGTCTAAAGCAAAATATTGACGCGCTAATTCCACCACGGCGGGATCAATTTCCACGCCAGTCAATTGATACTCTGGATAAAATTCGTGCAATTCACGGGTTAAAGTTCCACCAGCTAACCCCAACACCAAGGCGCGCGGTGGTTGATTGGCTGGTGTAATCAAACTTGGCAGCAAAGCCAAATAATCGTAATACGAATCTGTCAACACGCCTTGTTTCATATAATATGATTGCGTACCAAGTCCTTCATTAAAACGCAAACTATAGCGATCACCGTCATCCGCCACATCAATAAATTGATACATCGATTCGGTTTGAGTAATGGTAGCCGCGGCCGCGCGCAAAGGTTGCCGACCAATAACTAGATACACCATTAACGGTAAAACTAAACCCAACCATAACCAACCGGATCGACGAAAACCAGCTGCGGCAATAGCCAATAAATTGACAGCCGAAAGCAAAATAGTTTCGCGACTGCCCAGAAAAGGTATAAACACAAAGGCCGTTCCGAATGTTCCCAGAATGCTACCCAAGGTGGACCAAGCATATAAACCACCCGCCACCGACCCGGCCGATTCAACCTTGGTGGTAGCTAAACGAATAACAAATGGACTAACCATACCCAGTAAACCAACCGGCAGGGCAAACAACCCGATAATCACTAAAAATGAACCGATAATTGTCAGCCATACCGAACTACCTGAATAAAATTCTAACAACGAAAAATTTTGCGTTAAAAAAAATACCAGTAATGGAATGATGCTAACAAATAAACCGGCTACATACACTATAATTGTCAGGCGGCGCATATCCGGTTGCTTATCGGCAAGTCGTCCACCCAGCCAATAGCCTAAAGACAAGGCAATTAAAATAGCACCAATAATATTACCCCAAACAAAAATCGAACTGCCAAACCAAGGCGCTACAATGCGGGAGGCGGCAAATTCCAACATCATCACCGCTGCTCCGGTTACACAAACATATAAGTAAAAAAAACGAGTACTGGGTAAAACACACTTCTCGGTTACAGCCGGTTTCATATAAGATCTTTTACTTGAAATTGCAATTCTTTATTTCCATTCCATTGATTAACGGAAACACTGCCTACTACTGTTACGGTATCGCCCAAGTGTAAAGTGGCTGCCCGTTCTCCCAAACCAAAAGCGATGGCTTTTAAGCTTATGTGTGAATCATCGGTCAGCACTAAACGTAAATGCTTTTGTGTTGCACCGACAGTCTGAAAATCTTTAATTTGCACGTTGGGTAAACTAAAGATCGGCTCTAAATGTTGCTCACCAAATGGTTCCAGCCAAGAAAGCTGCTCCGTCAGCTGCCAAGTAATTTGACTCAAAGTTAATTCAGCGGCGATGGTGACTTCCTTTACTGGATCAAGTTGTTCTAAATTAGCTTGCGTTGCCGCAATAAATTCTCGGGTAAATTGTGCTGACGTATATTCGGCTTTTAATGTAAAACCGCAGGCCATAGCATGACCACCATAACGCTCAAACAGGTGATCAATCTTTTGCAATGTTTTGATTAAGTTCACTCCAGGCAAACTGCGACCAGAGCCAAAAATCGCTCCTTTATGTTCGGTTAACACAAAGGCGGGTTTGTTGTAATGCGTAACTAATTTCCCAGCCACTAAACCAATTAAGCCAATTGGCCAGGTGCTGCCCAAAACACAAAGTAACAATTGATCTGTTTGCATTTCGGCTTGCACTTTGGTTTCTGTAAACATGTTTTCGGTTTGTTTTTGCCGTTCGGTATTGGTTTCGGATAATATTTGCACATATTTATCGGCTTCTGCTTCAGTTTCTGCCAACAATAGTTTTACCGCCACATTAGCATGGTCCATTCGACCAGCGGCATTAAGCCATGGTCCAATGCGATAGCTAATACTGCCGGTTGTGACAGCCGCGCCAAGTTTGTGAGTTGACGCAATTAGTTTTTGTAAACCAATTCGTTTAGTTTTATTCAAAACGACTAAACCATAACGAACCAACGTCCGGTTTTCATCACGCAGTGGCATGCAATCGGTAATTGTGCTGATGGCGACCAAATCCAATAACCATTTTTCGTAAGCCTCGCCCAAATTTAATTTACGCCCCAAAGCTTGGGCCACTTTAAATGCTACGCCCACGCCAGCCAACATCGGCCAGGGATAATTACATTGTTTAACCTGTGGATTGATAATAGCAAACGCGTCGGTTGGTAAATGCAGTGGTTCTACGTGATGATCAGTCACAATCACCTCCATCCCCCGCTGTTTAGCCAAAGTTACTTCGGTGGCATTGGAAATTGCACAATCAACCGTTATCATTAATTGCACGCCTTGTTTAGCAAACTCTTCAATGGCTTTTGTGTTTAATCCATAACCTTCGGTATCGCGATGCGGTAAATAGATTTGCAAAGTTTTTACACCAATCTGCTGCAACGCGGTGTAAAGCAAAACAGCCGAACACACGCCATCGGCATCATAATCGCCATAAATCAAGACCGCTTCATTTTTATCGCGCGCCAAAATTATACGTTCTACCACTTTGGTCATTTCAGAAAATAAATACGGATCATATTGATCGCGTTCATATTCTGGATGAAGAAATTTTTCGGCCGCCTCAACGGTTCGAATATCTAAATTATATAATAGACGCGCAATCACCGGGTGCAATTCTGGAACTTGCTGAATCCATTCCGTGGGCGCGGCAGCAGCGGTAAGATAACGAGTCTTCATAGAGGCAATTTAAAGTGGGTTACGTTGTAAAAATATTTTAACTCGGCGCAACAGATCGCGCTGATTAACATGTTTTAAATAATGTGGCACATCTTCGATTGGCACCCATTTATAATCTTTATGCTCATTGGACACCACAACTTTAGAGCCGGTTTTAAATAAATAGTAAACCACCACTTTTTGAATCAGTTGATTCCCCACCCGAAACGTATAATATAAAAATTCACGGAAATTTGGCTGCAACCGGAAACGCTTAATGCCGGTTTCTTCAAACATCTCGCGTTTCAAGGTATCCAATTCCCGCTCGCCGGCTTCCACTTTTCCTTTGGGAAACTCCCAATATTTATTTCTGGCGGAATACATTATCAGCACATCATTGTTGGCGTTAAAAATAACGGCTCCCACACTTTTTTGCTTAACCCGAATGAGTGGTGTATGAGCTTTTCGTGGAGTAATTGGTTTAGGGTTGGGTTTGGAGATGGGTTTTAAGTTCATGGGGAGGAAATGGGGCGTTGGTAAATAATTCGATTTCGAGTTGTTGCAACTTAGGCATTAGTTCGTGACGACGATCGTTAGTTGAAGTGACTTGCCAACGTTCGTTACCTAAAGTTAAACGCTCAGTTAGGGTTACTATCGTGGCGTGATTAACCCGCTTATCGGCATAATAAACAATTTTTTCCTCCAGACGGCTAAACGGCTGCTCTTGTAAAATTGTCATTAAACTGTGGGTCCTAATCACCTGAGCAACTTCTGGCCACTGTTCCCGCAGCAGTAGATAATTTATTTCGGCATGCGGCAAAGGGGTTGAAATTGTCGCGGGTAAATACGACCACTGTTCTTTTATCCGGACTAAATCATGCAACCAGGCAGCCGCTTGAACCAAGGCCGCATTGGCTCCAGACCATTGCGCGATGAGTACCGAGATTGCGGCAACTCGGCGCATATGATCTTGAATGTTTGCAGGTGAATGATAAACGGAATACAGTGACCGACAATCTGCTTCGGTCGGTAACCTCATGAGCGCAGTTTAGCAAAAAAAAATGAGCTGGG